>JAYQWJ020000386.1:0-11332 GCA_035829175.2 Candidatus Albibeggiatoa psychrophila | reverse complement strand
CTGAAAACTCTGAAAAACTTTTTTGCACAGGATATTTTCAAAGACTTACACTGGTAAGCTCAATAAAAAATCAAAGACTTACTGAGTTTTTCGGAGTTCTCAGTTGAATCGGAAATTCAACTAATGATAACGTTTTGAATATAGCCCGCTACCAAACTCAGCTTGATAGCGTTAAGAATGCAAACAGAATTTAGTAACAAGTGCTTTTTAAACCAAAATTTCCTCATTCTCCGTATAAACAAAATAAGTATTTTTACCTTGCTCTTTGGCTAAATACATCGCCATATCCGCATGTTGCACTAATACTTCAATTGCAAACTGTTCATCACATTCTTCCATTTCAGGAAAAAAACTAATCCCAATATTCGCATCAATCTGCAATTCTTGCCCATTTATATCTATCGGCTGTGCAAGCTGTTGGAAAATCCGTTCAGCGACCAAACGTACATCATAATCCTGATTAACCGCCGCCAAAATAATCACAAACTCATCGCCATCAATCCGTGCAATACTATCCCCTTCGCGCAAACAGTTTTTCAAACGCTGAGCAATCAAACGTAAATAATCATCACCCAAATCAAAGCCAAATGTCTCGTTTACCTGTTTAAAATCATCCAAATCCAAATACAACAACGCCACCCGTTCCCCTTGACGACAAGCCCGTGTCAATTGCTCATGGAATAACAATCGGTTAGGCAACTTGGTCAAAGAATCATAATGAGTCAACAAACGCATCCGCTCATCATCTTCTTGCAACGAATCAATATCCGAATACACCGCCACATAATGGGTAATTTCGTTATGCTCACCGCGCACCGCACTCAATGACAACCAAGTTGAAAAAATCTCGCCATCTTTACGCTTATTCCAAATCTCACCACGCCAACGTCCTGTTTCACGCGCATGAGTCCACATTTCTTCATAAAACGTATTATCATGATTACCTGATTTTAAAAACCGTGGATTATGATCTAACACCTCTTCATAACGATAACCTGTAGACAATATAAACGATTGATTCACATCGATAATTTTACCTTCCGCATTGGTAATAACCACACCGTCCGACGTAGTTTCAAATACTTTCGTTGCCAGACGTTGCTTAGATTGGGCGCGTTTCCGTTCCGTCACATCCTCAGTCATTTGTACAATAAATTGTGGTTTTTCATCATGACTTTTAATCAAAGAAGTAGTAATCCGTCCCCATAACATTAAACTCTGCCCACGGAAAAAATATTTCTCCATTTGATAAAAATCGCGTTTATTACTGATTAATTGTTGATGAAATTCTTTCTCGACCGCAGTGTCATAAGGATAAAATAACTTGCCAAATAATTTGTGATGCAACTCATGCTCAGTCAAACCCAAAATCTTTTGTAATGCGGGGTTTACATGTTGTACATGCCCTTCCATATCCGTTAAGGCAATTCCCATCGCAGAAAATTCAAAAATTCCCCTAAACCGTGCCTCACTACGACGCAATGCCACCTCAGCCCAACGGGCTTGCAACGTCACTTTGACCCGATGGCGCAACACCGCCCAATGGACAGGCTTGGTCACATATTCCACCGCACCCGCACTAAATGCCTTATCCACTGAATCCTCATCATCCAACGAGGTAATCATAATAATCGGCGTATCTGTTTCATCAATATGACTAATTGAACGGCAAGCGGTAAAACCATCCATCACAGGCATTAACGCATCCAATAAAATCAAATCAGGACGATGTTGTTTAAAATGTTCAATCGCCTGTTCACCATGCTCCGCTTCAATGACAGAATAACCTTGCTCTTCCAACAAATTACGCAACATACTACGCAAAAAAGGATCATCATCTGTAACCAGAATCAAAGGGGCTTGTTCATATTCGCTAAACATTTTTAAATTTCTCCAACGCAAGCTTGAGTTGTGCTGATTCTTCAGATAATTGTTCGGTGACGAGTTGCTTGGCGGTGACTAAATCATTATTTTTCCCAAGCTGTTCTAATTGAGCACAATATTGTTGCATTTTCTTTGCCCCAAGATTGGCACATGCCCCTTTTAATTTATGCGCTGCTTGATACAAAGCCGAAGCATCACTAATGTCCACAGCCTGTTCAATCGCCTGCGTGTAATTTGGCAATTCATCGAAGAATAAATCAATAATCCAGCTCAACCCTTTACCACGCATTTCCTGCTTTAAGGTTTCTAACATATTATCATCAACAACAGGCAAACATTCATTTTGTTTTGATTTTTGATTATTATCTTCTATTAAATCAGGCTCTTGAATTTGTTGCACCATATCCGAAACCAACCATTTTGCTAATACTTGATACAATTCTTTAATTTTAACGGGCTTGCTTAAATAATCATCCATACCCGCATCTAAACAGCGTTGCTTATCTTCTACCATCGCATTGGCGGTCAGCGCGATGATAGGTAAATGCTGCTGAGTTTGCTGTTCTTCAGTGCGTACATGTCGAGTTGCGGTAAATCCATCCATCTCAGGCATGTGGCAATCCATCAAGACCAAATCAAAATGATGTGCTTTGAGCGTTTTTAGTGCTTGTAGCCCATTTTCTGCAACTTTAATATGACAGCCCAATTGTAACAACATATCACTAACAACTGCTTGATTTATTTTATTATCTTCTACTATTAAAATCTGATAATCCTGCAATTGTGATAAAGACTCAATATGAGGTAGTGTTGATTTTGACGTATTGGACTTCCCTATCATTTCACCTAAAACCGCAAAAAATTTAGACTGGGTTAATGGCTTGCTTAATTGCCAAAGCTTGGAATTTTCATACACTTCTTGCGGCAGCTTTTCATTGATTAAAGTCAAAAGCATGACAGGGGTTTGTGCCACTATCGGATCGTCTTGTATCGCCTTCGCCATATTTAAACCATTCATCTCAGGCATATTGTAATCACTAATGACTAAACTATAGCCTTGCCCTTGATCGCCCGCCGCGCGTAACTGATGTAACCCATCAGCGGCATGAATAGCGGTATTGACATTGAAACCCCAACTATTCAACTGACTAAACATAGTTTCACGTTGATGCGATTCAGGTGTAATCAATAAAACACGGCTATTGTGCCAATGCTCAAATACTTCCTTATCAAACTCATGATGTATATCCGTTTTTTCCAACGGCAACTCAAAGAAGAAATGACTGCCACGCCCTTCAATACTAAACACATCAATCATGCCATCCATCACTTCAATCAAGCGTTTGACAATTGCCAAGCCCAAACCCGTACCACCATAACGCCGAGTTGAGGAGCTATCTGCTTGTGAAAAAGGATAAAATAAGCGTTTTAATGCCTCTTTGCTAATACCAATGCCCGTGTCATTAATCGCAAAATACAGTACCAAATGGGTATCTGTTTCTTTTTGCACTTTGACTAAAAAAGTAATTTCACCTTGCGGCGTAAACTTAATCGCATTATTTAATAAATTGCTGATAATTTGCCGAATTCGGGTTGGATCACCCCGTAAATTATACGAAATAGGCACTAAATCACAGTTAAAATCTAAGCCTTTGCTATGGGCGTTATAAGCGAATAAATTAATCGTGTCTTCTAGCAGTGAATGCAATTTAAAATCAATATGCTCTAAACTGAGTTTTCCTGCCTCAATTTTAGAAAAATCCAAAATATCATTGATTATTGTCAATAAACTCTCACCAGAACTGCGCACGGTTTCAACATAAAGCTGTTGTTGCTGTGATAATTGAGTTTGCAACAATAAATCGGTCATCCCAATCACGCCATTCATCGGGGTACGAATTTCATGACTCATTGAGGCTAAGAATTCACTTTTGGCTTTACTAGCGGCTTCCGCATCATCTTTAGCTTGGCGTAATTCAGTTTCAGCCTGTTTACGTTGCGTAATATCACGGGTAAAACTAAAATACGCACTTTGATGACTGATTTGGCAATCTTCCACATAAGTGCTGCTGATTTCAACGGGGATTTGTTTATCATCACAAGTCAAAAATACGCTTTCAAAAATGCCATAACCTTTGGTTTTAACCCGTTCGATTTTAGCCAATACTGAATCAATGATATTTAGCGGGTGCAAATTGCGAATCGAGGTATTTAATAATATTTCCCGCTCATAACCGACCAATTTACAAAATGCGGGGTTGGCTTCCATAATGCGATTTTCTGGGTCAAAAATGCAAAAACCATCAATTGAATTTTCTAAAATCAATCGGTTGCGTATAGATTGTTCTTGTAATGCTTGTTCAACATTTTTACGCTGAGTAATGTCTCGTAATGAAATCACATACGCGGGTTTGCCTTCCCATTCACTTTCCGCCAACTGCATTTCAACAATTCGATTGCGTTGCTTCACATCAGGATTACGCACAGGAATATTGACTTCAGCTTTATTGTCTTGGTCAAAATGAGGGATAACATTAGTTGTTTCAAATTGTTGCCCAATCAAGTCTTCATACGGCATTTGATACAAAGCTTCAGCAGCGGGATTGACAAAACGAATATATCCTTGACGATCCAGAATTAACATACCATCACTGTTGGTTTGAATAATGGTACGGAATTGTTCACGACTGAGATGCAATTCAATTTCCGCATGTCGCCGTGCCATTGTACCGCGAATACTGTCCCCAACCGCTTGTAATAAAAATATTTCATGGTTTGACCAATGCCGTTCACGTTGGCAATCATCTAAACCAATAAAGCCCCAAAATTGCTCATTGAACATAATCGGCACAAGTAGCACCGAAATCACTCGTTTGCGTTCAAAGCTGATGCGTTCATCGGCGGGGAAATCTTTGATCATGCCACTAATCATTTTGCCTGCAAGCAAGCGGGTATACCAACGTGGTAAAAATGCGCCATAATCTATATTTTGTAATCTGGGTTGATCTATAAACAATTTATTACGTTTGACATGCCATTCAAAGCGTTGACTCATCGCAGGTTCAGCGGTTTTAGGATGCGGATGATTTTCATAAATATACACGCGGTCAATATTGGTCAACTTCGCCAATGTTTGCAGTGCATTGCTAATCGCATCATCATAATTTAAGGTGGTGAGTAAATGCTGGGTGGTATTGGCAACACTTTGTAATACGCGATCACGCTCATGCAACGCTTCTTGGGCTATTTTGCGTTCAGTTGCATCGTGTCCAATCAGCAAAATCTCAGTTAATTTATTATCCGCATTGTAAATAGGTTTGGTGGTCCATACGATCCATGGGCGATGACCATCTGCGCATTGACATTCATTTTCAATATAAACGTAATGCTTTGGATAAACTAGAAAATCTTCTAAATCAAATTCACTCGACCAGCGTTCAGGGTCAAAAGGAAATAACGTGCCTGAGATATTTTGTCCAATGATATTCTGCGGTTGATAACCGAAAAATTGCTCGGCGAAGATATTGAAAAAGTGAATGCGACCTTGGGGGTTGATCCGAATAATAATGCTGTTGGCATGTTGAATCAGTTTATGATATTCGGCTTCTTGTGAGGCTAAGGCTTTTTGAGCTTGCTTACGTTCACGGATGTCGCGAATAATCGCCAACGCGGTCAATTCGCCTTCTAAGGTAAATAGGTGAATATTTAGCTCACTTGGGATTTCTTTGCCAGAACGGGTATAAATCACAGTTTCAACTAAAATATGTTTATCTTTTAACAGTTGCTGAGTTTGTTCTCGTATTTGATCGGGATCGTTTAAACGATAGAGTTGAAATGGGGTTAACTGCAATAATTGTTTGCGAACATAACCAAAGCGGGCGCAGGCAATATCATTAACTTCGGTGAAATAAGTCGGCATTCCATCTTCATTATAACCATGTACCAAAATCGCATCATTACCATTATTAAACAGTTGGCGATAACGTTCTCGATTGCGCTGTAATGAAAGTTCCGCTTGTTTGCGCTCAGTAATATTAGTGATTAAGCTCAGTTGCAGTTGCCGACCATCAATTTCACCTAATGAACGCATCCGCAACTCAATATCAATATTATGTCCATCCCGATGTTTCACTTTCCATTCAGTACGTTGTGAAAATCGCCCATTACTAAACACATGATATAAACGCTTAGCATGACGACGATGTTCAGGCGGTAAAATGTGGGTAAATGGTTTGCCAATTAATTCATGATGTTTATAACCAAAAAGCTGGCAATACGCAGGATTGACTTGAATATAAAGACCTTGTTCATCATTCACCGTTACACCAACACCAATTTGGGTAAAAATGGCTGATAATAAGGTTTCATTGCGTTGTAATTGTTGTTCAATCTGTTTACGTTCGGTAATATCAGTAATTGCGGCGATGATAAACGGGCGTTGACGCTGGTCTTGATGGCGGCTTTTTTTCACTAATACAGTGTGAATTTTCTGCTGTGCATCTTGAATCGTAATTTCTCGCGTATCATCTTGTCCCGTTTCAAATACAAGCTCGTCTTGTTGTTTTAAAATCTGTGCTTCTTGGGGTGAAAATAATTCTTCATCGCTACGCACTTCGACTTCATCATGATTATAACCAAGCAATTCACAAAACGCTTTATTCACTAATTGGCGACGATGGGTATTTTTCACTACAACTGGATTTGGAATTTCATCTAACACCGTATGCAGAAAATCACGGGCTTCTTCTAAGGCGTGTTCATTATATTTATACGGGGTAAACTCGACATAAGTTCCAATCATTCGATATGCTTTACCGTCAGCCATTCGCAGCACGGTGGCGCGATCTAATACCCAAATATAATAATCTTGATGATGTTTAATACGGTAGATGGTTTCGTAACGTTGGGTTAGATTATTTAAATGCGCTTGGCGTTCACGTTGCACTGTCGGAAAATCATCAGGATGGATGCAAGATTGCCATTCGGTTAAATTCTTCGGCATATTTTGCAGCGTATAGCCTAATAATTGCTGCCATTGAGTGGAAAAATACACTTGCTCTGAGCCGACATTCCAATCCCACACTCCATCACCAACCCCGCGCATTGCCAGTTCAAAACGTTCCGCTCGATGATTTAAGGCATCGGTCGTTTGTCGCTGCAAGCTAATATCTTGTACAAATATCAGAAAATAAACGGCTTTTCCTGCATTATCCTGAATCGCTGAAACGGTTAAATTAACCCAAATTGCTTGGTTATCATGTTGATAATATTGGGTTTGTAATTGATAAAATGTGTTTTTCCCTGAGATTAAACTAGCATAATGCTGCGATTCTAATTTAATTCGATTGGGATGAGATTGCTCATAAAGCTGTTGAATTTGTTCAAAATCATAGCCTAGCAACTTTTCAAGTGCTGGGTTGACCGCTAGCGGTTTAGAGTGCAAATCTGTCAATATCACACCCAAGGCAGTATTTTTGAATAATTGAATGGTTTGCTGGGCGATGTATTGTTGATAATCTTGGGTAAATTCAGCAGAAGCTTGGCTATTTTGTGCTAAGTTTAGGGGCAATAATGGCTGTACAGGAGTCAGAATCGCGTACAGACATTGCGTGTTTGTATCAACTGTGATTTCCCAAGAAAACCATTGATTATCTTGTTGTTTTAAGCGGGTATGGCAATATTGTGGCGTTGCATTTGGCGCGGAATCAATAATATGTTTAAGCAGTTGCGTGTCAGCAGGATGCACCCATTGTGAATAATGCTGAGAAATAAGTGATTCTTGAACATAGCCTAGACGTTGCGTCCATGCTGCATTGACTTGTTGTACGATGCCATTAAAGTCAATAATACAAAATAGACTTGCACTCTGCGAAAAAAATTGTACCGTAAGAGACGTGTCCATGTTGAAGTGCCCGTGAGTTGCTCCTTGCATACGCTTTCCTCAATTTGCATTCTAAGTGTGATATGCCAAGGATGCAAAGTCATTTATTCTTTTAATTAATAATGTGCTGATGATTCTCAATAGATGAAAAAGCTTGTTTTTTATGCGTTTTCTTATTATCAACTTTTATGAATAAATAAGAAAGGTTTGATAAGCAAAAATAGGCGCAATCATTTTATTCGGGGGAAATTAGCGTTGTGATAAAAACAGTTTAGATGCCAAGCGGGTTTGTTATGATGGGAATGATTTTATAAAATATCATTTGTTTAGATGGGTTTATGGTATTAATTCGCAGGAGTGCAAAACTGGTTTTGCATGAGCAACACAGGCAAGATAAATCTTGCACTCCTCATAACTTGGAATTTTTTAGCCGCACGCATTTTTTCTTAACTTATTCATGTTACGCAGCGTAAAGAATATTAAGAAATTCTTCGATAAACAGTCTGTTGCAACAATTGATAACGGGTGCTGAGCTGAAATAAATTCTCTGAATGCCCCACAAACAAGCAACCATTTTTATCCATCAAATTAGCAAAACGATCAAATAAAACCCGCTGCGTTGGCTTATCAAAATAAATCACCACGTTACGACAAAAAATAATATCGATAGGTCCGTGCATGGGCCAGTTGTGCATCAAATTCAAGCTTTTAAATGTCACCATAGATTGTAATTCTGCGGCAATTTGTACTTTACCCTCATGAATACCCGAACCTTTTTTAAACCATTTTTTAATTCGCGCATCAGAAATACCTTCAATTCTATCTGAGGTGTAAACACCTTGCTTACCCCGTTCGATCATTGAAGAATCTAAATCCGTCGCTAAAATTTTTATATCCCAATCCAAAGGCATCTTTTCCCGCAACACCATTGCCAATGAATAAGGCTCTTCACCGCTGGCGCAACCTGCCGACCAAACTCGTAAACGTTTAGAATGCGATTTACGCGCAATTAATTCAGGTAATAGCTTTTTTTCTAAGAAATGAAAATGATGCGGCTCACGAAAGAAAGCTGTCAAATTAGTTGTTACCGCGTTGACAAACTGAATAAGCTCATCACCGGGATTGCGTTTTAACATCTTGTAATAACTTGCAAAACTGTCCATTTTTAATGCACGCAGCCGTCTTGCCAAGCGACTATATAACATCTCTTGCTTATGCTCGGATAAATTAATACCAGTATGTTCTTTGACTAACTTGCGTAATGACTCAAAATCTTGGTCAGAATATGCAAACTCATGTTCTATTGCCATATTTTTTGAACTTGTTTTATCCATGAACTTCTGTTGGTAAACCTAAAGGTGTTGAAATACCCAATAATCGAGCAGATTCACACAAATGGGAGGAATAATCTACCCAACATACGGTGACATCAGCTTTGAGCATAAAAGCTAATAATAATTGTAAGCTAGCGGTATCAATGCGCTGCACATTTTTGCCAGATAATTGTACTCGTTTGCCTAAATACTGCTTGAGTTGATTGTGTAATTCTTCAACGTCCGCAATCGTTAAAATGGGGCTTAAGCTGATTTTCACCCAATCGTGACTGGTATTTTCATGCTGTTCTGTTGTTGGATAACTTGTTGTTGTATGTTCTGTTGTGGTGTAAGCGGGGTGCTCTTGTGCCATTTCCTGCTTATTCACACTATTATTTACAGCTGATTTTCTGGTCGCCACATTATTGGTGCTACGATAAGCGTATTCAGGCACTTGCTCAAAAAACAATGAGTATAAAACCTGAAAACCATTAGTAATATTAGAAAAAACGCTGGTAACACTCATGACATTATTCCCTGACACGCTATGCTTATAATGTCGTTTTTAAAGAGATTACACAATTTTGTCAAGTGTTAAATTTTTTTTGCACAATTACTTATAAATTCAATCAGTTTCTCAGAGAGATATTTTGTTTTTTTGTTTAAATTTTAACAAATAGAACAAGCTTAAAACATCTAAATTTAATAAGACGTTTATTTTTGATAAGCAATCAAAGTAGTTTATAATACAGGCATAAATAGAGAAAAAAATCTTTTGGGCAATGTTTTGGGCATTGTTCATTAAAAAGGACGGATAATGCAACAAACGACAGTTTTCGACTTAGACTTGATTCAACGCTATGATAAGGCAGGACCACGCTATACGTCTTATCCTACCGCAGTTCAATTTCATGAAGGTTTTGCCAGTAGTGAATATCTTGAATATGCCAAAAACAGCAATATAGGTAACGCCCCGCTTTCTTTATATTTTCACATTCCTTTTTGCGATACGGTGTGTTTTTACTGTGCATGTAATAAAGTGGCGACCAAAAATCATCAATTGGCAGTTGAATATTTACAGCGTTTGTTAAAAGAAATCGAAATGCAAGGGGCATTATTTGATAAACAACGTCCTGTGACGCAATTGCATTGGGGCGGCGGTACACCGACTTTTTTAAATTTAGCTGAAATGCGCCAGTTGATGGATACCACGCGCAAGCATTTCAATTTATTGGATGATGATACGGGCGAGTATTCGATTGAAATTGACCCGCGTGAAGCGGATGAAAATACGATTAAATTATTGCGTGAATTGGGTTTTAATCGCATGAGTTTAGGGGTGCAAGATTTTGATCCTCAAGTACAAAAAGCAGTCAATCGAATTCAAACCGAAGCAGAAACATTTGCTATATTGGAAGCGGCTCGCAAAGAAGGCTTTCGTTCTATTAGTATCGATTTAATCTATGGTTTGCCGCATCAGACTCAAGACAGTTTCAAAACCACTTTAGATAAAATATTGCAAGTTGAACCAGAGCGTTTATCGATTTTCAATTATGCACATTTACCGACTTTGTTTAAACCACAACGCCGCATTAATGAAGATGATTTGCCTTCGCCAGCGCAGAAATTAGATGTGTTACAAATGACCATCAATTATTTATTGGACGCGGGTTATGTGTATATCGGCATGGATCATTTTGCCAAGCCTGATGATGAATTGGCGGTTGCGCAGCGCAATGGTACGTTGTATCGGAATTTCCAAGGTTATGCCACTCATGCAGATTGTGATTTAGTGGCAATGGGCAGCACCTCAATCAGTAAAGTGGGTGCGAGTTATAGCCAGAATGTTAAGACTTTAGAAGAATATTACGCGCGAATTGATAACAATGAATTAGCCGTATTTCGTGGGGTTGCTTTAACTGATGACGATGTGTTGCGCCGTGAAGTGATTACTCAGTTGATTTGTCATTTTCGTTTATCAATTCCACGCATTGAGCAACAGTTCAATATTGATTTTAAACAGTATTTTGCACAAGAATGGACGGAATTAGCCAAATTACAACAAGATGGTTTAATTACATTTGATGCGCAAAACATTGAAATTGTCCCCGCTGGCCGCTTATTAGTACGCAATATTTGTATGGTATTTGACATTTATTTGCGTCAGGCTAAAGAGCAACGCTTTTCTAAAGTGATTTGATATACTTAGGGTTATAAATAATATTTAACACATTGTTTGTAATCCTTATAAGGT
>JAYQWJ020000385.1:0-3361 GCA_035829175.2 Candidatus Albibeggiatoa psychrophila | reverse complement strand
GATGGTGCAACTTGTGACTTTTTATGATTGCCTCCATAATCATAGCCAGACCAAAGGAGTAATAAAAATGCGATTATTGAGTTTATTAATCTTGTATAGCTTAAGCGCCGTACTGAATGCCAGCCCATTACACTATGTCTTAGATGTGCAAATTGATGGGCAAAAACTCACAGGACAAGCTACACTATCCTCTACAGAAACGACAGAATTAAAGTTAAATCTCAACAACTTAAGCAAAGTCGTATTCAATCAAAAACCAATTTTTAGCACCATGCTCACTACGACCTTATCAGCGCAACAACCACTTATTATTCAATTTGAACTGAATCCTGACCAAACAAATAATATTATTGATTCATCCTATGCGTTTTTAACTCAAAACTGGTATCCACAACCGCAACAATTAGCGATTTATCAATTAACTGCAAGCTTGCCTAAAGGTTTTATTGCCAATTCAGAAGCAGAAACGATTGAGCAACAATCACAGCCTGAGCATGAATATTTTAAATTTAATTTTACCCATCCTGTGGATAATCTCCATTTGATGGCTTCCACAAATTATGTGGTAAAACAGCGTCAATACAACAATATTCAATTACAGACTTATTTTTTCAAACAAGATGCTAATTTAGCTAATACCTATTTAGATTATGCGCAACAATATATTGAAAATTATGAAAAATTATTAAGCCCTTATCCATATCAGCGTTTTGCCATTGTTGAAAATATCTTGCCAACAGGTTATGCAATGCCAACTTATACTTTATTAGGTCAAACTGTGATTAAACTGCCTTTTATTGTAAAAACCTCTCTTGGGCATGAAATTTTGCATAGTTGGTTTGGAAATATGGTTTATGCTGATTTTGAACAAGGGAATTGGTTGGAGGGATTAACCACCTATTTAGCAGACCATTATTATAAGAAATTGGCTGGAGAAGATGTAGCATATCGTAAGAATATTTTGCTGCAATACCAAGCTTATGTAAACGATGATAATAGCTTATCTATCAAAGAGTTTAGAGTTAGGAATAATAAGGCTCAAAGCAATGTTGGTTATGGTAAAACCATGATGTTATTTCATCAATTACAGCAATTAACAGGTGAAGAACTTTTTTTGCAAATATTACGTGATTTATTACAAAATTATGCCTATCAAAAAATATCGTGGCAGCATATACAAACTGCATTTGAAACCGCAACAGTTCAAGATTTAAACACTTTTTTTGAACAATGGATAACACGTAAAGATATTCCTGATTTTGTAATTAAAAATACCCACTTTGCCGTAATTCAAGGTCAACAACAACTGAGTTTCAGCATTGAGCAACAAACAGAATTACCTTATCAGTTGCGTTTGCCTATTGTGATTGAAGATGTAAAAGGTAAGTATAAACAATGGATTGAAGTCACAGAGAAAAAGCAGGAAATTAGCTTAATTCTGACCTTACCACCGCATAGCATCAGCATTGATCCTGATTATGACTTGATGCGAACATTGTCAGAAACTGAGAAAACGCCAATTTTAGCCAATATCTTAGCAAAAAATAAACTTCTTGTCGTAATTAAACCAGAACAAAAAGCACTGTATCAGCCTTTGATTGAGGATTTAGGCATTGCAAATTTGGAATACGTTGAACCCGAAGACGCAACATTTGTTGAATTACAAAAAAATAGCGTATTAATTGCGGGTGAAGATAATTTAGCTCTTGCCATGCTACGCCAACCACGGGAAAAACCGAGTGATGAAGTAGTGCTACAAGTCTATAAAAATCCTTATAATTTACAGCAAAATATCCTGTGGCTGTATTCTGCATCATTAGAAGCCAGCCAAAATGTTGCAAGTCGAATTTCACATTATGGACAATATTCACAACTTAGCTTTAATAAAGGTCGAAATACTCAGAAAAGCATTGTGGAAACCGCGAATGGAATGCGTATTTACCAAGCTGCACCAAGCTATGTGCAACAGCCTAAAAATACTCAAACTTTACGGCAATTACTGCCTGAAATCGAATCTAAATCAATTATTTATGTTGGTGAGCAGCATGATCAATTTGCTCATCATTTGAACCAATTAACAATTATTCAATATTTGCATGAAAAAGGTCATTCAGTGGCGATTGGGATGGAAATGTTTCAACGTCCTTATCAGCAAGCTTTAGATGAATATATGGGTGAAATGAGCACTGAAAAGGATTTTTTACGTGATTCAGCTTATTTTGCAAAATGGCGGTTTGATTATAATTTATATAAACCGATTATTGATTATGCTCGTAAAAACGGTATTCCATTGATTGCATTGAATATTGAAGGCGATGTGACTCGCAGTACAGCCCGTAAAGGTATTCATAATTTAACTGAAAATCTGTTATATGAAGTGCCAGAATATTTAGATTTTACTGATTTGCGTTATCAGCAAGATTTATATGATATTTTTGGATTTCATGCGATGAATCAAGGTCATCAGCAATTTGAACACTTTTTACAAGCTCAGACCTTATGGGATGACACTATGGCGGATTCAGTTAACGAATTTTTGCAACATAATCCTGATATGAAAATGGTGGTTTTAGCGGGTAATGGGCATTTACGTTATGGTTATGGGATTCCGAAACGAGTTTTTGCGCGTAATGAATTAGATTATGTGACGATTTTGCAAGATGAAGTTTTAGAAGCTGATATTGCGGATTATGTTTTAACCACCGTTGAAGTGGAAGGAGAGCAAGCACCTAAACTTGGGGTGATGATTGAAGAAATCGAAGAGCAGCTTAAAATCATCAATGTTTCTGAGAATACGCCCGCTCAAGGTGCTGAATTAAAAGCAGGTGATATCATTGTGCGTTTACAAGACACTGATATTACAACGGTATCGGATTTGAAATATGCCTTGTTTTATATAAAATCAGATGCAACCGTGCAGTTACAGATTTTGCGCGATGGGCAAATAGTGGATAAAACACTGAGTTTTGTTGATAAATCTAAGCCTTTAGATTAAAAATAGGTTTCTCGTTCCAAAAGCCTCTTTGGGAATGCCTGTTTATAAAGCGTTGCTTTGTGAAACGGGACTTCTCAACATTACTCCCAAACAGAGTTTAGGAATGAGAAAATCTTAACTATCCTGCTTTTCCTAGAAAACAACTAAGCCTTACTATAAAATGTTTAGATTCTGCATTGCTTGCTTGTGAGTAAACTATGATTGCCAAACTATTATCGCTATTTCTGATGGTGGGATTTGTAGTGACTTATCTACTGCCATCTATGATTGCAATTAATCGGTCACACCCGTATCAAGCACCAATCATTATTTTAAACATTTTATTAGGTTGGACACTCATTTTTTACGCGATTACGTTAGCATGGG
>JAYQWJ020000384.1:0-3065 GCA_035829175.2 Candidatus Albibeggiatoa psychrophila | reverse complement strand
GAAGAAAAAATCTTATTTCTTGCGTTGAACTCAGATTTAAGCAATTTTTCCACAATGCGTGATATATTTTAAAAACAAGGAAATCTGATGTTTAGATGGTTATTTACAATTATTATTATCTTCTTTTTTGGGCTGATGTTTGGACGCTATTGGTATGATACCTTGATTTATAGTGTTCAATATAACCAAGCCGTACATGAAGATGAATCACAAATAAAAACAGGGTTTCAGGCTCAAGTACGTCCACAAGTAGAACTTATTTATCAAAATCAAGACGGTGAAATGGTAAGAGTATTAGCGGATGCAGAACGTTATTCTGATTTTGTAAAACAAAGTATTCAGTCTTTAGAAGAAATTAGAAAAAATTTAATCCAACAGTCAGAAACAGAATTAAATCATGCTTTAAGCTCTGTATTTGATTCAGTGCATGAACGTATTGATACATTTGCAGATTGGTATTTTGCTTATACAACGACTTATAAAATTCTGTGGAAAGCAACAAGCTCTACCGCAGGACATGCCATAAGTTTTAGCACAAAAGATGTCGGTGAGGCAGTTGCTTATGATGTTGAACACTATATTCTCAAACATTATGAAGACATCGTATTACGTCCTGAATTGACCCATCCAAAATTAAAGCGTGCCTACGAAAATACTTTAATTTCTGTGAGTAATAATTATGCTAATGCTTTATCTATCATCCATACAAATTTTTTGGCGTTTGTATCTCGTGAAACTACCCATTTACAACAGAATCATAGCCAAGATTTTGATATGACATTAGATTGGCAAAGTCAGTTTAATAAAATGAATATGGCAGCATACGAAAAAACGCCTGAAGGTAAAACATTGGGCGCAATTTTGATTGCAGGGGGTGCAAGTATTGGTGGTAAAGTCTTAGGTGGCGTTGCAGCAAAAACAGTAACCACTGCTGCCAGTAAAGGCTTATTGGCTAAGTTGGCATCACCTTTTGTTTCAAAAGCAGTTGTGCTAGGTGGTAGTGGTGCAATAGGCAGTCTTGGCGGTCCTGTGGGTGCTGTGATTGGGGCAAGTGTTGGCTTAGGAGCAGATTATTTAATTAATGAGGGCGTGGAAATAACGCAACGAGAAGCCTTTGTAAAAGATGTAAATGAAGCTATTACAGCCACGCAAACTGAATGGGAAGACATCATGCAACAATCTTTGCAGCAAACCATTGAAATTTTAGTCAATGATTCAATCAATTTATTACCAAACTATGAGCAAAGATAATTTGTAGATTTTTGTAGATTCCTAAATAGAAATGCAGGCAAAATAGAGATGATAAAAAACGAGCTATTTAGACCTGCATAATACATTAGATGATATTAGTATAGATTGTGAAATACTGTTGTTATTCTAAAAAATTCAGCGAATGTAGTAAGGAGACTCTGCCAACTCTTTAAAGTTAAGCATTGTCAGCCTGTACTACACAACGATTGCTGCGAACTTATCTAAAAATTACGGCTGCATCATTTGGATAAATCGATCAAACAACGGGGCAACATCGTGAGGGCCAGGGCTGGCTTCAGGATGACCTTGGAAACTAAATGCAGGCTTATCAGTCCGTTCAATGCCTTGCAAAGATTTATCAAATAATGAACGATGCGTGGCTTTTAAGCAGTTTGGTAAACTGTCTTCATCCAATGCAAACCCATGATTTTGACTGGTAATCATCACTTTTTTATTGTCTAAATCTTGCACGGGATGATTCGCGCCATGATGCCCAAACTTCATTTTTGAACTTTTCGCGCCACTCGCCAAACCTAATAATTGATGACCTAAGCAAATACCAAAAGTAGGTATATCAGCATCTAAAATCTCTTTAATCGCCTCAATTGCATAAGCACAAGGTTCAGGATCGCCCGGCCCATTGGATAAAAAGATGCCATCAGGATTTTGGGCAAGCACCTCTTTAGCAGGCGTTTTGGCTGGCACAACAGTGACTTTGCAACCACGTTCGGCTAACATGCGTAAAATATTGTGTTTAACCCCAAAATCATAAGCAATAACATGATATTTATCTGCATTTTGGCTTATTGGCTGGTCTAAATGCCACACACCTTGTTGCCAAATATAGCTTTCTTGAGTTGTGACTTCTTGCGCTAAATCCATGCCTTTTAAACCGTTAAACGCTTGTGCTGCTTGGATAGCTTGTTGTGCATCAATATTGTCCCCAGCAATTAAACAACCACTTTGCGAACCGTTTTCCCGTAAAATTCGGGTTAAGCGACGAGTGTCAATGCCCGCAATTCCAACTACTTTGTTTTCACGTAAATAGTCTTCTAATGGTTGTTCTGAACGCCAGCTACTATCAAGTAATGGCAAATCACGGATAATCAAACCTGCCGCAAAGACTTGATTCGATTCAACATCTTCTTTATTGACACCAACGTTGCCAATATGCGGATAAGTCAATGTTACCAGTTGTTTGTGATAAGAAGGGTCTGTGAGAATTTCTTGATAGCCAGTCATCGCCGTATTAAAAACCACTTCCCCCACACTTTGTCCAGCTACCCCAATTGAATACCCGTAAAACAAACTACCATCTGCTAAAGCTAATAAAGCGGGATATTTCAAAGTCATCTCCATCGTAATATGATTGTTGCCGTATTATTTTACGTCGTTCGAAATCGCACAACAAGATATTTTATGCAGATAAGGCTTTGTATTGAACAAAATTCACAAAAAAACGCAGTGCCACACATTATAAATCAGCTTATGCAGATTGTTTTGTCATTTCGCTCACAACAAATGAGGCAATTGCTCCATCAGTTGCTTGCATATATTCGGCTAAATGTACATTGCTTATATGTTGCTGCCATAGATCACGGTTTTGCCAATTTTCATAAAACAGAAAAACAGCAGGATTATCATTGTCTTGATGTAAATCATATTGAATACAACCTGTTTCTTTTAAAGTTGGTTCAATCAGCTTTGTCAGCTCAGTTTTAACTAATTCAATTTTGTCTTCTACAGCTTCAATTCTTGCAATAATCGTTAGTACAGTACTCATTTCAAAATTGCCTTGTTGTTTGGGTAAGTTA
>JAYQWJ020000383.1:0-1796 GCA_035829175.2 Candidatus Albibeggiatoa psychrophila | reverse complement strand
GCTATGATTATACAAACAGGAATTGGTCTACGCAAGATGCAAGTTAATAATGATATAGTCAATTTCCTATGTTTATTCTTTACATGACCTTCCACTGTTTTCTTTTTTTTCTAACGATTTATACTCGCTATACTTACTTTGAATATCTTGACCGCCTGTTTTACTTTACCTCCTTCTTCTATGTACTCTAACACTCACTCTCTTAAGTCTTCACTATACCGTTATTCATCTGCTTTTATCCTATTTACATTCAATACGTATTTTATATCACTTAAGTGGAAATTGACTATATCTAAAACTTGCTTGGTAGCGAGCTATGAAAATAATATTTCTGTCGTTACAAAGTAATATGGTATAAATAGTATAAATGGTAGTCTTTGTTTACATCCACTTTAGATAAAATATGCGTTTATGGACACCCCTTATAAAGGTTTGCAGCCTTACACCGAGTTAGATAAAGATAATTTTTACGGTCGCGCGACTGAAAAGCGGGTTTTGATGGATAAGGTTTTGATCCATAAGCTTACTTTTTTGTTTGCAGCCAGCGGCGTGGGTAAAAGTTCTTTGTTACGTGCGGCGGTATTGCCTGCGTTACTTGAGCCGCCTAATGCTTATGATGTTGTTTATTATAATGATTGGGTTGAGCAGCCTTTATTTAATTTAAAATCGCATATTGCAGAAACTTTGCGCAACAATGGTCAAGTCACGGCTGATTTTGAGTTTGATACTTCTTTATCTTTAAAAGCCTTTTTGCGAATTTGTAGCGTTTTTACCTCTGCGCCGTTTATTTTGATTTTGGATCAGTTTGAGGAGTTTTTTAATTATCAGAAATATCATCAAGATAATTTTAAGCAGTTTGTAGCCGAGATTGCGGAAGCTGTGCATGATAATGCCACGGATACGGCGTTTGTGATTGCGATGCGGGAAGATTTCGCGCTGGAGTTGAATGCGTTTAAGGAGGCAATGCCAACGTTTTTGATTGATAATTTTTATCGGTTGGAACGTTTGAGTTTGGCTAATGCACGATTGGCGATTGAAGCACCTTTGCATAAGCAGGGTTTTGGTTATGAAGCGGGTTTGTTGGATGCTTTGGTGCAGGATTTGAGTGATAGGGAAAAGATCGAGCGGCAGGGTTCGCAGTCGCAAGAATGGGTGATGGCGGAGTTGGTAGAGCCACCGCATTTGCAGATTGTGTGTCAGCAGTTGTGGGAGTTGGACAGACATCGGGCAGATAAGGAGATTAAGCGGGCAACTTATGAGGATAAGGGAAAAGCACAGGGTTTATTAGAGAATTATTTTAAGGATAAGATTGCGGATTTTTCGTATCAAAATAAAAAGATTGCGTCTGACGCGTTTAATTATTTGGTGAATAAGCACGGCACTAAGATGGCGTATCCGTTACCTGATTTAGCCAAGCAGATAAATAAATCTGAGGATGAGTTGCAGCCTGTGTTGGATAAGTTGGAGTTTGCGCGGGTTTTACGACGGCAGAAGCGTAAGGCAACGTTATGGTATGAGTTGTATCATGATATGTTTTCACGCAGTATTTATGATTGGAATGAGCGGTTTAAGTTTCGCCATCGGATGTATCGGGTTAGTTTATGGGGTGCAGGATTTGTTTTTGCTGGAATATTTGCATTTGGGGCTTATGATTTTTGGGATAACAGCAGTCATTATCATGTAAGAGTGAATTTTGCTGAGGGTGTGAATGCGCCTGTGCAGGTGTGGCAGGGTCGGCATGATGGGTTTGATATTTGGGGACAGCATACATTTTTGCATGAGTTGTCGTATTCGCG
>JAYQWJ020000382.1:0-1121 GCA_035829175.2 Candidatus Albibeggiatoa psychrophila | reverse complement strand
CCAGTTCATCGCAATAATCTATAAATTGAAAAACGGTTTGTAATTCATGATAACCGTCCGCCCGACAACCCGTAATGTGTAGAAATAAATTCAGTTTGGCAGGCGCAAGCCATGATGTTTGCATTGTATTCATAACGTGTTATTAATTTGCCAATATTTATTGTGTAGATTGTGATAGCTACGATTGATTTTGAAATCTTGAAAATCACGATTACCAACAGATGGGAACTCGTTTTTGATTTCAGTCGCTTCAGTCCATAAATTTTGTTGGATTGCAATTTGTGGGGCGGCTTTTTTGTGTTGGATACTATTCAATATTTCTTTTGCAACCGCTTCTATGACAGGCACAGTCACACTATTACCTGCTTGTTTTCTGATTTGAGTGTAAGGCACAACAATTTTAAATGAGTCTGGGAATCCTTGCAGCCGTAATAATTCTCTAGGCGTTAACCGTCGAATTCCATTCACTAAAAGATAGTTATAGGAAGCACCTGCTCTCAGCGCACAAGAATATGCTAAAGCTGAAATATTGCCACTCTTATTTTCATGCCAAATAGATGGAGTCGGATAATGCGGTTTTACTTTTTGCAGCCGCTTTTGCTGAATATCATCAGACGCAAAGTATTTTTTATCAATCTCCTCATCACTCTCAAGAATAGTGGCTAAATCAGGTTTAGTTCCCAAAGGTTTTGGAAATGAAAAAGCAATATTCTCTTTAAATCCGACAATAATTGTGCGTTCTCGTTTTTGTGGAATCCCGAAATCAAGTGAATTTAAAACTGTATGATGTACAAAATACCCAAGTTTTTCCAAATGTTGCAAAATCGTTTTAAACGTTCTACCTTTGTCATGTGATTTTAAGTTTTTCACATTTTCCAGCATCACCGCATAAGGTCTTTTAACTCGCAAAATCTGCTCAATATTAAAAAAAAGCGTGCCTCTAGTATCAGAAAAACCTTTTTGTTCACCACAAATACTAAATGCTTGGCAAGGAAAACCTGCAACTAAAATATCATGCTCAGGTATATTGCTTGGATTGATTTGAGTAATATCACCATGAGGACGTTCTGCAAAATTGGCTTCATACGTATCTTGTGCGTAGGAATCCCATTCTGATGAAA
>JAYQWJ020000381.1:0-6061 GCA_035829175.2 Candidatus Albibeggiatoa psychrophila | reverse complement strand
TCACGCGTAGGCATTTGTATTGGCTGTAAACAGACTTGCATTTGTTCAAAATTAAATGAATGTAAATAAACAGGTTCGCTGTACATGCACTGAAAACTTAAACCGTAAGTACGCAATGCGGCTTTCAACTCATCATCATCAAAAAAGAAATTGGGTCGCCCTGTAATCAAGGTCTTGGCTTGTGCATAATTAGACAAATCCCACAATGGCTTAAAATGTTGCCGCCGCATGTCTTTATCACCAATCAAATCCAACTCATCAAAGCCTTCAAAAATTAACAATAAACGCCCTGCAACCAATAATTTTAGCAACGCATCGCGCGACACCTTGTACTGACCTGCAAATAAATCTAAAACCTGTTCTTTTGATAAAGTACGCAAGGTTTTACCACGCAAACGAATTAAAATCGGAATCCGTACTTGTTCACCTTGTTGATAACGTTGTAATAATTTATAAGTCAACATATTGGATAAACTGGTTTTACCCATGCCGTAATGACCCAATACCGAAAGCTGACGCAAACTTGATTCATTTAACCATTGCTCAATATATGCCTCAATATTGCCCCCTCCATAACAATGATTCCCATTCCACTTATAAAAATAAGAAATCGTATACATATCTTGTAAACTTAAATTAGTAAATTTGAGTGGTTGAGTCACTTCTTGTTCGATTTGACGAAAATAATCACTAATATCAATCAAACTGTCCAATAACTTTGACTCGCTAATCTGTCTAAAGCGGCGATTATCCAATTTTCTTGGCTTATCAAAATCCCCTTCTCGCACCACAATAATCACTTCGGCATCGTCAGTAATAGTTTGCAAAAAACCTTTAATTTCATTATTTGCAGGTAAATCTTGCCAACAAGCGACAATTAATATTTTTTCTTCGTCTTGCAATTTTCCACGCCAATACTTCCCATCTTCATGCCACTGTTCAAATTGATATTTACGCGGATAACGCAAACTTAACAATTCTCGTGCATGCTCTTTCCAAACTATTTGCGCTTTTTCTGGCTCAGAGCTAACGACATCAAAATCATCTTGCTCAGGATTATATTGTTCTAAACTCTCATCTTTGGTCAAAACTAAATAACTGTCTTTAAAAAGATTAATCGGTTCACGGGATTGCAAAGCTTCATGATGATGTTGTGAAATTTGACCGCGCCAATTTTTATGAATTAAAACCAACGTCAGACAAAATACACTTAATATAGCGGCGACAATACCTAAACTAGCAAGTGGTACAGTGACAAGTTCAAATGATGTACCGAGGAATTGATTTGAAATGCTGAAAAAAATATTAAAAGGAGATTGCTGTGTGAGGGCAATAGTGATGAGCAAAACCGCCACACTACTGATAAAGCTTAAAATTGCAAATGCAAATCGCTCACGAGTATAACTTTGTGCCTTATACCAAAAATAGGCGGCAAAACCCAATGCCGCTACTGTCGTGAATAATAAAATCAGATTTAGAATAGACATAATCATCTCGCAGGAGGCTGTTTAATAGCAGCAATGCTTTTCGACTATTCTATCTTATTTTTTCGCCTTCCAACAATTGGGGTCAGCTTGAAATGGATCACCCGTCATCGCATAAGACAAACACTTCAAACCACCACGACATAACTTCTGATAAAAACATCCCTCACAACCTTGACTCACCAACTCAGGATTGCGCAACTGCTGAAATAAATCTGTTTTATCATACAATTGCAATAATGGAGTTTGTAAAACATTTCCCACCACAATCGGCATTCGACGACATGGCAACACATCGCCATTAGACTGAATGGTTAAAAAAGACTCACCCGCCGTACAATGATAAGGTTTGCCACCTGAAATTAAAAACTGCAAAGCCCGCTGTGTCGCCACTTCAGTTGTACGATTAAACCATGACTTTTGAGCTGATTTTTGCGAATCGTGCATTAACTGGAAAAAATCCCGTGTTTCCTCTGCGGTCAAAACATATTCATTTGCACCATTACCCTGTGGAATCAAGCGGTCAGACCATATACGATTCGCCTTATGCTGACGCGCAATTTTCACTACCGCAGGAAACTCTTTATAATTTCGTCGATGGGCTGTAAATGAAATCGCCGTATAAATGCCTACTTTACGCAACTGCGCCAAACCCGCTAAAGTCTGTTTAAAATTTCCTGCTCCCCGAATCGAATCATGAGTTTGCTCAGTGCCTTCAATACTAATTTGCACATAACGTGGCTTCAATTGCTGCAATCGTTTGGCAATATCCGCATCAATAAATGTTGCATTAGTCAAAATCGCAAAACTGAACAATTCACGATGTTGCGCAAAAATCTCCAATAAATCCATAAAGTCATTACGCGCAAAAGGCTCGCCACCTGTCACATTGATATGACCACGCACAGGATGTGATAAACGCTGACTAAAAGTATTGAGAAGAGATTTATATTGC
This sequence comes from Candidatus Albibeggiatoa psychrophila, assembly GCA_035829175.2. Taxonomy (GTDB): domain Bacteria; phylum Pseudomonadota; class Gammaproteobacteria; order Beggiatoales; family Beggiatoaceae; genus Albibeggiatoa; species Albibeggiatoa psychrophila. The sequence continues at coordinate 3,622 of JAYQWJ020000381.1, read as the reverse complement.
GCCAAAATATCCAATAATTGCTTAAAATTCAGCTCATTACGGGTATAACTATCTTGATAACAGTGGGAACAACGTAAATTACAACATTCGGTGACATGCCATTGCAGCAACAGGTGGGTAGGCGCATAAGCCTCCATGAACTATCCCTCGATTATCTTTGCGAAAATAAGGAGTTGCATCATATTATATCCTTAAACCTGTAACAAATCTATCTTAAGAAATACAAAACAGTGGGTACAAAAAACGAGGTTTGTCGATTTAATTTTAGTGGGGTTTTTAAGATAAATCCGCCTTATTAAACCGCTGAAAAACGACGTGCATCCCAAAGCCGCTTATAATGTGCATCCAATTCAGACAAACGTTGGTCGACTAATTCCAACTCGCTTAATTTTGGAAAACGGTATAAGCCACGTTGATACCATTGTTCCATTTCGACTTTTAATCGGTCTCGTTGCACAACCGTATCCGCAATTTTGGTTTTTAAATCAGACATTTCCAATGTGCGCAAATCTAAAACATGATAACGCACCGCTTGGTCAAAAATGCGAGTGCCTCCACCTTCGGCAATGGTTTGATACAAAACTTGAGGCTCTTCGACGGTCACGCCTGCCAAAAAATCAATATCAAATTCAACCAATTCAGGCAACCAAGGTACACTAGGACCCATTAATACGGTATGCGCCGACTTGGATAATTCAGCTAAACGTGGAAAGGTTTTATTAGTCAAACTGCTTGCGGTTAAAAATACCCAATCTGATTGCGGCAAAATAAATTCACAAGCGGAATCCAACACATCATTTTCTGCACTGGGATAGCGTTCAATCACGGTTAAATCGAGCAATTCTTCATATTTTTCTAAATGTGGGTAACGTCCAATAATCGTGACTTTTTGCCCTTTAAGATGCGGTAGAAAATAATCAAATACCGCCAAATTTGCTGCAATGGGATGATGTGGCAAAGCCTGCAATTTTACATTCGCTAATCGTTGCTGATTTAACACGCTATTAATCGCAGCCTGCCCAATAATCGCTTCGTGCATATCCCAAGAACGTATCCATTGTGCCACATCGACAATTTTACGATTGCTCATTGTGCCAGACCAATTGATGGTACGCTTACTGGTTGGCAAGGTCATGGTTAAACCGATACCACCTTGGCTATTTCGACATTGTGTCCAAACTAAGCCCATGAGTAAACTATCAATATGGGTGGAAGAATGATGAATAGAATCTAGTAATAAATCATAAACAAGGTTGGGATTTGACATGATGTTATGGGGTTAATATCTCAAAAACGTAAAAATCACGGGAAAATAACACGCTAAAATAGCGAATTTAAAAACGTATACTGCATTCTACAATATTTCAGACAATTGTTAATAGTCTTTACTAAACCATCTGTTTATACTCACATTGAGCAGATAAATTCTCAAAAAAATTGGCGATTACAAATATGGAAAGAACTACAAACTTTATCAGAAATGAAGGAAGTTAAGCTGTTTAAAGAATATTTACAAGCAGATGATTTTTAATGCAAAATGTTTGCATTGCTGCGGAAATGTTCACAGGTATGAATCAATTGCTGCCAATTTTCATTGTGACTGGCAACGTAATAAGCTTCAGCCACTTTAACCGATTGAGGCAATGTATAAGCGCGATACATATTTAAACCTGCAATATGCTTATCATAGTTTTGCAAGGCCAATTGTGAATTAAAACAAGCCATGGCTGCTTTTTTGCGTTCCCATAATCGGGTTAAATCTAACAAACGATTTGGCATTAAAGGCACACCAACTTCATACATAATCAACTGCACATTAGAACAACGCTGGGTTAATTCAATTGCAATTTTAGCCAACGCGATATGATCGGGATGAATTTCGAAAATCGATGGGGCATATAAATATTGAATATTTTGCGATTCAACCAAATCAGACAGCTGCGTTAACAAATCATCCGAACTACACAAATCTCGATCAGAAATATCAAAAAAGATTGGTCGCCCGTAACCTAAAATTTTAGCGGCTTGCAAACTTTCTTGTTGACGTTGAGTAATATACGCAACTCTATATGTTTCGTGCTGACACGGCATTGCTGCTTGTCCATCAGTCATAATAACCACATGAACGGCTTGACCTTGAGCGGTATGCTGCATAATCGCACCCGCACAACCAAATACCTCATCATCTGGATGTGGTGCTAACACAAGGACTTCACCCATAGGTAAAGTCGTGGTTGCAGAATAAGGTATCAACGCATTTTCCATTAGCTAGTCACTAATAATTTTGCTTAAATTAGGCATGGTTTCAGGTTGTCCATGTTTCATATAGCGATGTTCATTGTTATCACGACGGGTTACATTTTCATACACACCATCGTCACGTTTAACCAGTTTAGTTAAACCCAAATCTCTAATTTCAGTATTTGTTTTAGGGAATGAAATCCCAATCAGAGAAATGCGTTTTTCAACAACTGCTCCGCATTCTGGACATTGCGTCAGTGGCTCATCATGAATTGATTGTTTAAATTCAAATAATTGACCAAGTTGGCAAGTTGATTGCGTATGTTCATATTCATAAATGGGCATTTAAATATCTCCTAACAATACAGATTTTTATATCATTATGAGGTATTTTTAGTGGGTTTTCATATAAAATAGTGCTTTTGTTGCTTAGTTCTACTACTTAAAATGACTTAAGCAATGCAATATCAGTACAAACTCACATTAATCATATACCTGCTACGTTATTTTTGTATAACACATCTAAGACTAAAAGTGCAAGCCTAGCGTGACTGGAGAAGAAATATATGCGGATGTTTTTAGTATTTATAATGTTATTTTGTATGCAGACAGCGATAGCAACCGAGTTTCTTACGCCTTTCACAGCGACTTATTATGTGTATGCTAAAGGTTTGCATATTGGCACAGGCATCCGACGTTTAGAAGTCTTAGACAATCAAGAATATTTATTCAGTTCTAAAAGTGAGACTACAGGTTTTTTCTCATTGTTTCGCAGCGATAATATTGTAGAATCAAGCCGTTTTATAGTCGAAGATGGGCAAATTCAACCTTTAGAATATAATTATCATCACACAGGTGCTAAAAAAGAACATCACCAGATTATTTTATTCCATTGGGATGAAAACATTGCGATTGGCATTAAGCAAGATGAGCCTTGGGAAATTCCGCTAGATAGGAATGTTTTAGATAAAATGTCATATCAATTGGCAGTCATGCAGGCTTTGAGGCTGAAAAATCATGACTTATCTTATAAAATTATTGATAGCGGCAAGGTGAAGCAATATAAGCCAACATTAGCAAAAAACGAGATTTTACAAACAAAGTTAGGTGATTTAGAAGTTATTAGATTTGAACGAGTTTCACCCGATGCTGAACGGCGTACAACGCTATGGTGTGCACCAAAATTACAATTTTTGCCTGTTAAAGTGGAACATGATGAAAAAGGCGATATTTTACGTTTTGAATTAATAGCTATTGAAGGTTTGGAATTAGAATAAACGCCTGTTGAATAGCGATTGCCTGAACCCGACATCTTAGAAAATATTAGCTGACAAATCAAACAGTAAGGTATCAGAATCTTGTTTTTCTGTCATTGTGATTT
>JAYQWJ020000380.1:0-2631 GCA_035829175.2 Candidatus Albibeggiatoa psychrophila | reverse complement strand
AAATAATTCTATTTTGGGACTGCTAATTCTGAATATATTTAAAATTGCCAGTTTTTCAATTTCTGCCTATCGACTTTTCCACTAGGCAACATGGGCAAGGTTTTTAAAACATGTACTTCGTCTGGAATCGCATATTGAGGCAATACATCAAAACAGATTTCACGAATTTGCTGATTTGTTATATCACTGACACAAAACGCTGCAATTCGCTGACCACGTATATCATCGCCTGCAATCGGTAATACAATCGCCTGTTGCACCGCTTCGATTTTTTCTAATGCCGCTTCCACATCAGACAATAAAATCAAATAGCCGTTACGATTCACACGGTTATCACTGCGTCCAATCACTTCAATATCACCATTTTGATGAATTTTGACTAAATCACCTGTCCGATACCATTCTGGCGCAGGTGCGATTTCTTCACCTTTCTCATTGATGTAACGCTCAAATCCATAAGGGTGTTTGCAATATAATTCGCCAACTCGTTCATCACTATCATCTTGTGGGATATTGTCTTCATCAATTTTAATTTCAACCCCTGCCATCGGTTTACCCATGGTAATAATGCGGTCTTCAAGTGTATCCGTTGGTGCTGATGCAGCAGTTGCACCCATTTCGGTACTGCCGTATTGATTAACCAAGCCTGAAAATTTTGCATCGAATTCACGGAATAAATCAGGTTTAATTCTATCTCCGGAAGTCACCACCAAACGGTAATCACGTTCTGAGCGCAAGCCTTTGGTCATCATTTCACACAAGGTCGGCGTAACGAAAATCACGCTTGGATTAAAACTGCGTTCTGCCTGCATGAATTTAAGAATATTAGACTGAGCTTGCAGATACACATTTGCCCCTGTCAGAATTGCAGGTAAAAACACTGCGCCTAAACCATATAAATGAAAAATAGGAACAGGAATAAAAACATTATCTTGAGTAGTGAATTTATGTCTTTCAATACAATTTTGCACATTTCCCACAAAACCCTGATGATTATGCACAACAATTTTAGCCGCGCCCATACTGCCAGAAGTACGAAGATACAGTTTCTGTTGTGCAAAACCTTGATTAGCAAGGCTCTGGTTAAAGTTTTCATTGCTTTCAAAGCGACTTATTTGCCCAAGTAAGTCAGAGCTAAATTTGCTTGTATCATCGGGTGTAGGATTAATAATTAAACGATAACGACAAAAATCTGGAATTGGTGGTCTAATCGCAAGTTCTTTACCTTGTTTTTGCATCGGTGGATACAGTACAAAGCTATAACCTTGTTTTAATAAATATAATAGGAGAAGTGCCGCTGGAACGGAATTAACCCCTTCAATAGCAAGGCAATCCTCAGTTTGAATCTGATGTTGTGCTAAAAACTGGGCAATCACATCAAAGAACGTAGGTATCTCTTGATAAGCGCAGCTTATTGCGCCATCGCTCAGCGTGTTATGTTGCCAGTCTGCGTTGTTGATTGCATGATCTATGTGGGTTGCAAACATTGCCTATATCCTTGCACCTGCTTTGGATAAATTCCAGAAGCTTAACTAATGTATTACATTATTTTACATAACCAAGATAATTTAACAAGGACTTTCTTCAATTGATTCATATCATACTGTTTTGAATATGATAATTGATAAAAAACATAATATTCATGGCAATATAATAAAACCAAGGGCTTTGTGCGTTTTAGCACATTATTTTTCTGCTACAATGCTTGCAATTTTCATAATGAGCAAAATACCATACTGTTCATTGCCTAATTGTTTACTAAATAATTGATAGATTGCTATGAATGTATTTGTTTTTGATATAGAAACTGTGCCCGATGTTGAAACAGGTCGGCATTTATATGGTCATCCTGATGAAATGGCAGAATTAGACCCAAAAGCGGTTGAGCGGGTTATGTTATATGAACGCAACCGTAAATTGGAACGCCCTGTTGAAATGGTCAAATTACATTTACAAAAAATTGTCGCTATTTCAGGCGTATTTCGATTCAACGGACATTTTAAAGGTGAAAAAAAAGATACTTTAGACGTGTTTTCATTGGGAAATGCACAGAGTTCTGAGCAAGATTTGGTTCGTCAGTTCTTCGGTGCGATTAATAAATATGCCAGCGCACAACCCAATTTAACCTTAGTGTCCTGGAATGGAGGCGGATTTGATTTGCCCGTATTAAATTACCGCGCCTTAAAATATGCTGTCAACGCCAACCATTATTGGAAAGTCAATTATGCGTATCGTTATGGCGCACATCATGTTGATTTAATGGATAAATTAGCGAATTACCAACCTAGTGCATTCGCTTCTTTAAATGAAATTGCCAGCATGTTGGGTTTTCCAGGCAAAATGGGAATGAGCGGTGATAAGGTTTGGGATACCTATTTAGAAGGCGGAATTCAGAAGATTCGTGATTATTGTGAAACCGATGTGCTCAATACATTTTTGGTTTATTTGCGCTTTGAAATAATGCGTGGACATATTGCGCCTGAAATCTATGAGCAAGAATGTGCGAAAGTACGCGGACTTTTAGGGCAGAGTGATAAACCTCATTTAAAAGCATTTTTAGAAGCTTGGACGGATTGATTTCCTAAAACACAGGAATGCGTTGTTATTTTGCAAGTAAATTTATCCCACTAT
>JAYQWJ020000379.1:0-3752 GCA_035829175.2 Candidatus Albibeggiatoa psychrophila | reverse complement strand
GATGATGTCTAGGTCGGTCATAGGAATTTTTCTTGTCTGAATCAGGATTTATAGGATTTTATGATTAACAGGATTCGATTGTAGGCGTATTTAAAAGTCGTGGCAAATAGCTGAGATTATTTTGCTTTAATCCGAAAACCCTTAAATTTTGCTAATCCTGATTCAGAAAACTTGAACGGGACTCGATTATAGATATTTCTAAAATCTAATCCCGTAAATCCTTATTATGCAGGCAAATTATCCCGCAACGTATCACGGTCAACCCACCAATCATCTTGCACCATCACATTTAAAACCTGTCCCAAACGATTCAAAAATTTCGCAGGCTCATTCAACTCCATCTTATCAAACCATGCGTCAAATTGAGCTTGACTCTGAATTTCACTATGACGACGCGCCACTTTTCCCAATAACTGATTGGTAAAAAACAACAAATTATCGCGTTGCTTCTCATCCGAAACTCGCAAATCACTAATATAATGTGCAGTGACGGCGGCAACCGCTGCACCATCAGACTCAGGCGGCGTTTCATCCACAATATGCTCTAACACCATAATGGTTAATTCGGGGTCAATCGGAAACGTCACCGCCAACCATACCGCATTACCTAATGCAACCAAAGATTCAGCTTGATTCGCCTTAAACATCACATCACAAGCTTGCACCGCATTTTCCCAGTCTTCCAACGGTGCAAATAAATTAAATGCCTGCCGACCCACGCGCCAAGCTTCTTCATTTTTATTTTGATCTTCCAGTTTCAAATATTCATAACCCAAGTCTAATAATAATTCACCACGCGGCTTAACATCTGCGCCAAAGCCTAAATCCACCAATTTTTGTTGTAACTCTATAATTTTCTGTTCAACAATTTCAGTGGGTTGCTTAATATCTTCCGAATCTTCCGCACCCATTGACGCATCACTATCATTTAAAAATTTCATATCTTTTGCTCAGTAAATGATTATTAGTAAACAACAATAATGGCGAGAAAGCTGTATTTTGCAAACTAATTTTTTTTCAAGCGTATAGATTATTTTTATAGAGAATTTGCTGCAAAGCACCGCTTCACGGTATAAAACGTTTTATCTTGAACTTAATTGTTGCTTAATTATTGTATTTTTAGCTTTTGCTATATTTTTATAGGTAATTCAATTGAGATTGACTACAATATTAGAAATACATCGAATTACTTGGTACGGCACAACATGTCAGAGCAAACTCTCATCGCAGTAAAGCACTTGTCTCGTTACTACGGCGGATTATGTGCTGTTAACAATATTAGTTTTGAAGTCAAGCGTGGACAAATTTTAGGGTTTTTAGGCGCGAATGGTGCGGGAAAATCAACCACCATGCAAATGCTAGCAGGTGCGTTAGCCCCAACCACGGGTGAAATCATCATTGCAGGCTATGATTTATTAGACTATCCATTGCAAGCAAAATCAGCCGTTGGCTATTTACCAGAACAACCGCCATTATATCAAGAAATGTTAGTTAATGAATTTTTAACTTTTTGTGCCCGCTTGCATCATATTCCCCGTGCAGAAATCCATGACGCTGTTGAACGAGCCATTATATTGTGTGGATTAGAAAAGGTATATAAACGCTTAATCGGCAATTTATCAAAGGGTTTTCAGCAACGTGTAGGGATTGCCCAAGCGATTATTCATAGCCCTTCTGTTGTGATTTTAGATGAACCCACCGTAGGCTTAGACCCGATTCAAATGCGTGAAATCCGTCACTTGATTATAGAATTAGGTCAAGAACATAGCGTGATTTTATCAACCCATATTTTGCCTGAAGTGCAAGCGGTCTGTAACCATGTTCAAATCATTCATCAAGGTCAACTTTTATTTAGCGATACGATTGAAGGTTTATTTGCGCAAATTAAAGGGGAAAGCTTGCAAATTGGATTACAACGCCCGCCTGCTTTGACTGAATTAAAACAGATTCAAGGCGTGGAAGATATTGAACAAATTGACAATAATCGCTTAAGAATCTGGCATCAGCCTGAGCATAATCCTGCTGAAAATATTGTGCTGAAATCCGTTGCAGATAATTGGGGTTTGTTTGAATTAATCCCTGAACAACAAAGCTTAGAACAGATTTTTGTCAATTTAACCACAGAAGATGAATTAGAGGACGCAGCTTAATGTTTACTATCGCAGCCCGAGAATTACGCAGTTTATTTAGTTCACCGTTGGCGTGGAGCGTGTTAAGTGTCGTGCAATTGATATTAGCGATTTTGTTTATTATTCGTTTATCTTTGGTTTTGCAGCCAGATATTCAATCTCAATTATCGATGACCCCAAGTGCGCCGAGTTTAACCGATATTGTTTTGGGTCATGTCTTTGTTTGGACAGGTATTATTTTATTATTGGCGATGCCATTATTAACCATGCGCTTGATTAGTGAGGAACGTAAAAATAAAACATTGGTCTTGTTGGTGTCAGCACCCATTTCTATGACCAGTATTGTATTGGGTAAGTATTTGGGTTTAATGAGTTTTTTTGTATTGATGTTGGCAATGATTAGTTTAATGCCATTGTCATTGGTGCTGGGTGGACAATTGGATTTTGGGCAGTTTATGATTGCATTATTTGGCGTATTGTTATTGATTGGCGCGTTGTGTGCGATTGGTTTGTATATTTCTGCATTATCAGCGCATCCAACCGTTGCCGCAATTAGTACATTTGGGGTATTTTTATTTTTATGGATTATTGATTGGGCAGGCGATAATGAAAAATATAGCGGTTTATTTGCATATTTGTCTATTACACGCCATTATCAAACTTTATTAGAAGGTTTAGTCAATTCAACCGATATTATTTATTACATATTAATCATTGTTTTATTTAATGTTCTGACAATTCATCGTTTAGATTCAGAGCGATTACAATAAGCTAATAGTGTAAATTGTATGCAGGAGTGTATTGTTAATTTGCACAGGTAATACAGGCAAGATAAATCTTGCACTCCTAATCACAGATGATTTTTGACATCGTTTGATATAGCTGACTGAGAGCGATGAATTTTTGTAACAAATAATCCAATGTTTAGCGCAAATGATTAGGATTTAAGATTTCTAGCCCTTCGATTAAGCCCGTCAAATTTTCATCACAAGTGGCTAATGTTAAATGATATTCTAATGCAGTCGCAATAATAATGGCATCAGGTAATTTTATATTTGGTTTGGATCGCCTCAGTTGAACCACACGATTAGTGACAACGCGATTAATTGGCAAGGTTTCGATATAAACCAAAAACGCATGAATCGCTGTTTCTTCGTCCGAGGTGATATGCGGATGCGCTAATAATTCCATACGAGTGATTTCACTAATAAAACGCGTGGGATTATTGAGCACATTAGATTTAAAAAAAGCCTGTACTTTTGCATGTTCCTTTAGTACACCAAGCACAATATTAGTATCAAGTAGATATTTAGCCATCCCATTCCTGCCGTATTTTGCGTTGTATTTGTATAGGGTCTCCACTAAAGTTTGGAGAATTTTTTAAAATACCTACCAATTCAAGAAGATTATCTTCTTTGGGTGCTTTCATCGTAGAATGTTTTGGGTTAATCACTAAAACGATTTCAGCTTCACCTGTGGGAATCGTATCGGGCAATGTTAGAGTTATTTGACGATTTTCAGGTATTAACAAATTATGACGAAATATCTCCATAAATTAGCCTTTGGGTCGATGCTGAACATGGTGTTTTTCATTGCCAAAATGACATTATAGCTTGTATGACA
>JAYQWJ020000378.1:0-4134 GCA_035829175.2 Candidatus Albibeggiatoa psychrophila | reverse complement strand
GTATTGGTTTATAGAAACCTAACATTGCCGAAAAATAATATAGATTTGAGAAAGGCTCATTTTAAAGAAGAGAACGTTGAGAAAAATAGATTGAACACGGATTATAAAACAGAATAATTCATATTGAGCAGGCAGTTACGGATAGTAAGTGCACCTTGTCGATGCTGCTCACTTTTTTAAGGCATTATTCAAACGGTCTACAGACTATTTACAAACCTTTATCACTTCTAAAAATACAAAAATCCATACAAAAAATGCCATAAATTATATCGCTAATGAATTATTGGAAAATGCGCTGAAATTTAATGATGAAATGGCTCACTTTCCAACCAATGTTGTGTTACGCTTGTTCTCAAATCAATTAATATTTTATGTAACCAATAGTATAAAAACTGAATCTATAGAAGCGTTTCAATTATTTATTCAATGCCTCTTGAGCGAAAATTCAGATGAAATGTATATTTAGTCAATTGGAAAAAAATGCCAGTACTGAATATTCAGAACAATCTGGGCTTGGATTTTTGACTACGTTAAATGATGATGCTGTTCAGCTTGGCTGGAAGTTTGATACAGTGAATTATGATATAGGTTCTGAGGTTACAATTGTGACAACAATGATACAACTAAACGTTCCAACTGATTAAGGACTTTATCCAGTGGAAATTAAAACAGACGATTATAGTGTTCGTTATGACGATGTAACAGCGACCGTGTCATGTTCAGGCTCTTTGCGTTTGAGTGGTATGGAAGAATATGCGCCTATTTTAGAATTTCTTAATGATGCAGCAGACCAACAAGATGATGCGCTAAACTTAAATCTATGCAACTTAGAGTTTTTAAATAGTTCGGGCATCAATGTATTGTCAAAATTTGTCATCAATGTGCGGCAGAAAAAAAGCCCTCAAATTAATGTAATAGGTTCAACAAAAATACCTTGGCAAGCTAAATCTCTAAAGAATTTGCAAAGATTATTACCTACATTAAAGCTGAATTTTGAATAGGCTGTGCAAAAATAACTGTTATGCAAAATAAGGACGCAAGCACATGGCACAATTTTTTGGTGACTATGTTGATGAACAGCCTACCAACGTAGAACATTTGATTATAGGCTTCTCCCCAACATCAATCCCACTTAAGCAACGTTGGCGTAATAATGGGTTATCGGCTGACTTCTTAGCGGACTATCTACAAACATTCTTTGTTGGTGAAGATGAGCAAATTGGGCTACGGGCTGAGATTAAATCAGCGGTGAGTTATGTCGCCAATGAACTGCTAGAAAATGCCATGAAATTTAATGATGATTCCGTTGATTATGCAACCAGTATTGCTTTCCATCTTCATAAAGATTGTTTAACTTTTTATGTTAGAAATAGCATTCCCAAGCAAAATATCTCTAAATTCCACCATTTTATTGAAGGGCTATTAACTCAAGACCTAGCTGAATTATATATCAAACAATTAGAAAAAAATGCAACTCAAGATAATGCGCAATCAGGTTTGGGATTTATCACTATGATTCAAGACTATGACGCATTGTTAGGCTGGAAATTTGATAGTTTAACCGACGGCGAGCAGGAAGTTAATACAGTCACAACAAGGGTAAAACTGGAGTTACCAGTAAAAGCCTATGTATAATTATTATCCAATTTCACTTCTATAATCTAAAGACGAACCGCTTATGGATTCGCAGCAAACACCCACGCTTCAACAGTTACAAAACTTGTATGAGCAACTAGAAACGTTTAAAGCCCAAAAAACAGATTTAGAGCTTATTTTACAAACGATTATCGAACATGGCGATGTTGTTGAAGATGGTTTATTAAAAAAAATAGAACTTCTGATTCGGAAAATGATAGTTTCTGAACAGGAAAAACAAGACCTTGATATTTCCTTAGAGACAATTATAAAACATTCTGATGCCATCAAAGACGAGCTTTTTCGCGCTCAAGCGTTTTTAGAGCAACAAGTTGCCAGACGGACTCAAGAACTACAAGAAAAAAATAAACAATTAAAACAAGAAATTTTGGAACGTAAACGGATAGAAGAAGCGCAATGCAATAGTCTTATTTTCCTCCAAACATTATTAAACAATGTCCCTAGCCCAATTTATTATAAAAATTTACAAGGTCATTATGTCGGCTGTAATTTAGCGTTTGAACGTTTAACGGGTCGTACAGCAGATGATATTGTTGGGCAAACGGTACATGATTTATTCCCCAAAGACGTTGCTGAATATTCTCAAAAAATGGATAGCCAATTGTTTCGTAATCGTGGGGAGCAAAATTACGAAACTAGTTTGTATTATGCGGACAATACGCGCCATGACATGGTGATCCAGAAAACCGTGTTTAATAATGCAGAAGGGGAACTTGTTGGTTTAGTTGGCGTTATTATTGATATTACTGAACGCAAACGCCATGAAGCAACTTTACGTCTGTCTGCCAGCGTTTTTCAAGGTAGTAATGAAGGCATTCTTATTACCGATGCCAATTCTAAAATTATCAGTGTCAATCAAGCCTACCAAAATTTAACAGGTTACAGTGAAAGCGAAAGTTTAGGTCAAGACCCTAATATGCTGCAATCAGGCAAGCATGATAATTTTTTCTACCAAAATATGTGGGAAGGGCTGCTCACAATGGGGCATTGGCGTGGAGAAATTTGGAATCGGCGCAAAAATAAAGAGTTATTCCCCGCATGGTTGAGCATTAGCGCGGTTAAAGATAAATCGGGTAACACCACCCATTATATTGCTATTTTCACCGATATTACCGATAAAAAACTCTCCGAAGAACGTTTATATCATTTGTCACATTATGATGCTTTGACCAATTTAGCCAATCGAGTCTTATTTCTTGACAGGACTCATCAATCCATGAAACGTGCAAAGCGTGACATGGAATCAATTTCTTTACTTATCATTGATATAGACAACTTTAAAGCGATTAATGATGCGTTTGGGCATACTGTCGGTGATGAGTTGCTTTGTATTATTTCCCAGCGTTTAACCGAGTTGAGTGTGACGATTGAAGCCGTTGCACGTTTGGGTGGCGATGAATTTGGGATTTTATTAGCTGATTTAGCCCAAAACCAACAAGCAGTGCGCACCACATCCCATTTTGCTGACCAAATATTACAATCCTTGCAACAACCCTTTATGTTGGCAGGTCAAGAAATTTTTACCAGTGGCAGTATTGGGGTTTCGATTTTTCCGCAAGATGGCGATACCGTAACCAGTTTAATGAAAAATGCCGATGCCGCTCTATATAAAGCCAAAGAACGAGGACGTAATAATTATCAATTCTTTGCGCTGAAAATGAATATTGCAGCACACAAACGTCTGATGATGCAAAATAGTTTACGTCGAGCGATCGAACGTAATGAATTTATTCTGTATTATCAACCACAAGTTAACCCCTATACCGAAGAAATTATTGGGGTTGAAGCTCTTATTCGTTGGCGACACCCTGAATTGGGCATGGTTTCACCTGTTGAATTTATCCCTTTGGCTGAAGATACAGGTTTGATTATTCCAATTGGTGATTGGGTATTGTTTGAAGCCTGTCGCCAAAATAAACGCTGGCAAAATGCGGGTTATCCAAAAATTTCGATGGCAGTTAATTTATCGATTCGGCAATTTTTTCATGATGATTTAATTCAAAATGTTAAAAATGCTTTAGCTGAAAGTGAGCTAGAGTCGCAATATTTAGAGCTGGAAATTACCGAAAGTTTAGCCATGACATCAATTGATAAAGCCTTAGAAACGTTGGAAGCATTGAAACAGCTCGGAGTTAAAATTGCGCTTGATGATTTTGGGACGGGGCATTCTTCACTGAATTATTTAAAACAATTTGCTGTGGATACCTTGAAAATCGATGCGTCATTTATTACCGATATTGCAACACCACGAGGGGCTGCGTTAGTTTCAATTATCACTGATCTCGCGCATATTTTAGAAATGCAAGTAGTGGCAGAAGGGGTTCAAATACCTGAGCAACTTGAGTTTTTATGTAAAAATAAATGTGATATTGTCCAAGGTTATCTATTTTATCCTCCTGTTTTAAATACTGAAATTGAGAAATTATTGCCTAAAGTAGATTTGTGTAACGAGTAAACAATAGTGATAGTCCTGAAAAA
>JAYQWJ020000377.1:0-2813 GCA_035829175.2 Candidatus Albibeggiatoa psychrophila | reverse complement strand
TATGACCATTGGATTAAAAGTCCAGTGCTCTACCAACTGAGCTAACAACCCGTCGTTGTGAACAACGCTAGATTTGAGTTATCTGTAAAACAATTTTGGAAAATTTTTGCGGAAATATAGAGATGGTGGGTTGTATAGGATTCGAACCTATGACCATTGGATTAAAAGTCCAGTGCTCTACCAACTGAGCTAACAACCCGTCGCTCAAAAGAAGTTCGCTATTATAATGAGCTATGAAAATATTGCAAGTCTTTTTTTCTATTATTTTTTATTTTTTGATGCTGAATTAGGCATTGCCGCCAAAATATCGGTTTGAATAGTCACTTGTGGTTGCAAATTAAAATGTTCCCAAGCCAAACGTGTTGCAACTCGACCTCTTGGTGTGCGCATAATAAAACCTTGTTGTAACAAATAAGGCTCAATGACTTCTTCAATTGTGCCACGCTCCTCACCAATCGCCGCTCCTAAGGTATCCAATCCTACAGGCCCGCCAGAAAACTTTTCCATAATTGCCATCAACAGTTTTCTATCCATCAAATCAAGCCCATAAACATCCACATTGAGCAAATCTAAAGCATATTGAGCGGTTTGTTTGGTAATTTTTCCATCATTTTTAACTTGAGCATAATCTCGCACTCGACGCAATAAACGGTTAGCAATTCGAGGCGTACCACGCGAACGTTGAGCAATTTCTAAAGCCCCCATTTCATCCATATCCACCGCTAAAATGGACGCTGAACGCTTAACAATATGTGCAAGGTCTTTATGGTTATAAAATTCTAAACGCTGCGTAATTCCAAAACGGTCACGCAAAGGTGAAGTTAATAAACCGGCTCGTGTTGTTGCACCAACTAAGGTAAACGGTTGTAAATCCAATTTAATTGAGCGTGCAGACGGGCCTTCACCAATCATAATATCAAGCTGACAATCTTCCATTGCGGGATAAAGTATTTCTTCAATAACAGGGCTAAGGCGATGGATTTCATCAATAAATAACACATCATTTGGTTCTAAATTGGTCAATAATGCGGCTAAATCACCTGCTTTTTCTAAGACAGGCCCTGATGTTTGACGTAAATTAACCCCCATCTCATAAGCGATAATATGCGATAAGGTGGTTTTTCCTAAACCGGGCGGTCCAAAAATTAATACATGATCTAAAGCTTCTTGACGTGCGCGAGCGGCTGTGATGAAAACATCCATTTGTTCACGTACACGCGGCTGTCCTTCGTACTCAGTCAGTAATTTAGGACGTAAAGCTTTATCGACTTTATCTGCTTTGGATTCTTCCTGACGAGTATCAGGGCTAATAAGGCGTTCTGTTTCTATAACCACAAGTTTTTACAATTCTAAGAAAGAGCTTAAGTATCTTAACTGCTATAAACAAGTTCCTCAATTGAAAAAAATAAAAAAAATAAAAAAATATGATTTGGGAGATTTGGAAGAAAATAATAGAAATGAGTCAATGAATTAAATCAATTATTTGCTGATAACATTTTGCAATAAGTTACAACAGTAAGATATTGGCAACGCTATATTATTTAAAACGATAGGCTGCCAATCTTGGTTATTATGGAATCGCCACTACTTCTAATAATCTTTGAATAAATTGGTCTGGAGTTACAGCGTCGGCTTCGGCTTCAAATGACAATAAAATCCGATGACGTAACACTTCTGGCAACACGTATTGAATGTGCTCAGGCGACACATATTCCTCTCCTTGTAACCATGCCCACGCTCTTGCACAACGGGTTAAGGCAATGCTGGCGCGAGGTGATGCCCCAAAACGTTGCCAGCGGGCTAAATCAGGGTCATAAGCTTCAGGGATTCGAGAGGCTCGCACAATATCCACAATATATTCTTTCAATTTTGCAGATAAATACACTTGTTTCACAGCCTCACGTGCAGCAAAAATATCTGCTTGAGTAAATTTGATTTCTGCTTCGAATTGAGTAGCTTGTGGGTTTTCCAATAAATCTAAAATTTTCAATTCTTCTTCACGGCTTGGATAGTCGACTTTGACATGAAATAAAAAACGGTCTAATTGCGCTTCTGGCAAAGTGTATGTGCCTTCATGTTCCACAGGATTTTGGGTTGCCAAAACAAGGAATAATTCAGGCAATTGATAGGTTTTTTGTCCTACGGTGATTTGACGTTCTGCCATTGATTCTAATAATGCCGATTGCACTTTAGGTGGCGCACGGTTAATTTCATCCGCCAGTATAATATTATGAAATAAAGGGCCGGGACGAAATTCAAATTCACTGGTTTCGTGTTGATAAATATCTGTTCCGACTAAATCAGCAGGTAGTAAATCTGGGGTAAATTGGACACGATGAAAATCGCCTTCAATCACACCCGCTAGGCTTTTAATCGCTGTGGTTTTCGCCAGCCCCGGCATTCCTTCTACCAGCAAATGCCCATCACTCAGCAGACAAATCAACATACTATTAACTAAATCTTGTTGTCCAACAATGTGCTGACCTAAATGCTGTCTAAGCGCGTCGAAATGATTGGCTTCCATGAGACTCCCGTTCACAATAGAAATTAACACAGTGATAATAGGGGCACGGTGCGCAGAACTCAAATCGAAAAACATAGACAGAAGAAGAAAATCCCTATGTAAATGTTCTTGAATGCACGGTGTTAGATTGAATAATTTTTGCTCAATGTGAGAAAATGAATAACGCACCAGCATATTGAACACCAGTGCGTTTTATAAAACTAATCATCCTCAACTAACTACTCTCAAATCAACGAAAATAGCAGGACTGACATTAAACCGTTGAGAAAGTTTAGTGATATGTTCTATT
>JAYQWJ020000376.1:0-3167 GCA_035829175.2 Candidatus Albibeggiatoa psychrophila | reverse complement strand
GCATATTTATTTCAGACTTTTTTACTTGGGTTTATATTCTACATCAGCCGTAAGTTAGATCAATGCTTGATGCAATTTGCTGCAACAGACCTGTTATGTTGTCATTTTTATAAGGCTGTTTTATTCTTCCATGGAAATTCATCTTTTGGCACAGTACAATTTAAAAAGCGACACAACTTCTCCCAGTCATCACCTTCAAAAACATTAAACGCTAAAAAATTATCTTGAGGTTTATCTTTGAAAAACTGTGTTACTCGCTGGTCAAAAGCATGGTATACATCTGGCCAATTGTCATGTTGATAAAAAAGCGTTTCATTGTGATGTCGTACCACTTCATTGACTGGGGAAAATATTTGCCTAATAGTTTGAATATCACCTGCAGCATGGTATTTCATGTAATGCTTAGCCATGGATATTTCCCAAGCTGTTACATCCCGAACAGTGTAAATAAATTTAGCATTCGGAAATTGGTTATAAAGCTGTTCAAAAATGCAAGAAATTGTCGAGTCTGTCAGCGCATCAAATAAAAAAGCATCTTTAGCATTAAGTTCGCGTCGTGTATGGGGATTTTCCCAATGTTCTGTATGCAGATTTAATATACGCAAGGCTTGAGTTAAAGACGATGTTGCGGTTTTATTTAAACCAATCACAAAAACTTTAGCTTGTGTGTAATCAGGGAAAGAGGGTGAACTAAGCTTCTCAGCTATTTTGATTAAATCTTTGCCTTGTCCAGAGTGGGAAAGTTGTAATTTATATTGGCCAACTAACGCTTTAACCTGTTGATATTGTTCTAATGCTAAATGTAAACCTATGATGAGCATGAATACATTAAACTGCTGTTTTGAACTAAACTGACTGATTCGTGTTTCTAATTTTTGTAATAACTTAATAAGCTGTTCATTTCTCTGTTGACCATCATAAAATCGCTGAATAAACCGAAAAAACGTATTATAAACAGGTGAGTATTTTGAATCGATGGACAGGATTTGATTTAAATTATTTAAAGCACTTTCAGGCTGGTGGACAGCAATTAATTTTTGAGCTTTTAAATGTAGCAATTCTATATTTCTAGGCTGTGTTTCTAATAAATTATCTAATAACGCTATCGCTTGAATTACTGTTTTTGTGTGTACGACACTCGATATTTTTCTATAAAGCTCTGATTTTTCTGGGTACTGCTGTATTAGAGATTTCAATAATTGTTCTGATTTTTCATGTTGCCCAAGCTGAAACAAGGTATCCGCTTTATTGTATAAACCAAAATATTGATGCTGGGATGAATCTGCTCGTGTTAAAAATTGCTCCCAATAAACCAATGCCTGAGTATAATTTTTACTCTGCATCATAGCTTTAGCTAAACCCGCATAGCCATCTACATTATCAGGATAAAGTTTCACAAGTGATTTAAAAGTATTGGTAGCGTTATCCAATTGATTACAAATTAAAAAAACCTCACTTTTATTCATCAACCACTTGAATTTATCTGGATGTTTTGGGAATGCTTTTAGACATGTATCCAAACATTGAATAGCCATTTGCCAATTTTTTTGTTTTTTGGCAATCAGAAATAAATCATTATAAAAATCAACTTGTTGTGGATATATTTTTATCGCTGCTTGGTAAACTTGTTGGGCTGCCTTTAAATTATTTGTTTGCTGCAATAATACGCCAAAATCCTTATATACCTGTTTGGGTTGTTTGGCATTAGACTGAAGCAATTGGTGATAGATATCCAACGAGCCTTGAATATCGTTTTGTTTTAATTTAAGTTGGGCTTGTTTAATATAATGCTGAGTAATATTCATAACTAAAAATCTTTTGGTTTTTGTATAAGCCCTAAATCCACCAATTGTTGACTTGATACATATTTCTCAGTGCTAGGGCAAATACATGAATGATCTGCACCAAATTCAGAAAATCTTTGTTGATAAATATAATGTCTGCGTTGGCAATGTCCACCCAGATTTACAATGTTTTTATCTTGCAATATATTTCTATCTGTATCAAGTAGTTGTGGGTATAAGGGTAGTTTATAATGTAACAAGACACTAGAAACATCTGCAACTCGTGCCGCAGTGATGAAATGACTACTCATTAAAAATTTAATACCTTTGCCACCTTTTATCAACGGGGTTTTATTTTGTAATTCACGCCCACCAAATAAACGTTTGCGAACACCACCTCCTACTTTCCAATAAGGTGCTTTATAATGTCCAAAAAAACTATAATCATTATCAAAATAACATGCATTATCAATAGTTTGATTTACTGTTGAATGGTTTTTATCAAAGGTTTTTGGGTACATATCCAACATGAAACTTTTTACTGCTTCATAGTCATTTACATCTAAGTAATCTAATAAATAGCGAATATCTTTGTGTTCCATTTCTGGGAATACAAACGCCTCATCTGTATCCACAAACAAACACCAATGCCCATCCCCATAATCCTCAATTAGCTGATTAATCCAACTCATTCCAGAGCCAGCACGCCCATAATGATCGTTTGTCCAAAATAAATGCACATCAGGCTGTTGTAATAAAAAAGCTTGGGTTTGGTCAGCGGAATTATTATCAACGATGAAAAATCGTGTCACGCCTAATTGACGATAGTAATCTAAAAACCAATCAAGGCGTTGTAGTTCATCTTTAGTATAAGCAAATAAAAGTAACTCTCCATCTGCCAATTTTATTGATTTATTATCAATGCGTTGCAGATTTATTTTGCTGTGTACTTCTAAAATGTGTCTTTCTGCTAAATAGCGCATGGCTATTTGTTTGGCATTTTCCGCATTACCAATAAATTGATAATACCAAAATTGTATCTCTAAATAATCTGACTCAGTCTGGTTTAATAATGTTTTTGCAAGTTGGGCTGCTTGTTGTAATTGGTTATTATAAATATAAGTCTTTATCACCTGCAATTTTACTTGACCTATTTGCTTTGGATCTAACTGTTCCAACTGTATTGATTCAAAAAGTGAAATAGCTTGTTGTAATTTATCTTTTTCCCAATATCCAACAAGAATTTGTATTTTTTTCAGTAAAATATCTATATTTTGGGGGTGCGCTTTGATTAATTGATTAACAAGAGTGAGTGCGGCATCACACTGGTACTGCAAATCAAAGTTAGTACAACGGGCAATTTGAAATTTCACATCTTGGGTT
>JAYQWJ020000375.1:0-7986 GCA_035829175.2 Candidatus Albibeggiatoa psychrophila | reverse complement strand
TTGTAAATAATGAGCCAATTGGTTTGCTTTTTCATTTAATTGCTGATAAGTCAAACTTTCCTGTTCAAATACGACGGCAATATTATCAGGTGTTTTTTCTACTTGCTGCTCAAATAGTTGATGTATACAGTTTTGAGGATAGGATTTTTCTGTTTGATTCCATTCAATAAATTGTTGCTTTTCTTTTGGCGTTAACAAATCAAGTTGAGCGATATTGATTGTTGGCTGAGATAAAGCGGAATCTAACAATTTTTTAAAATGTCCTATGAGTCTTTCAATACTCTGAGGGATAAATAAATCAGTATTATATTCAATTTCAGCCGTGATTTTATCTGGGGTTTGTTCCATCATCAAAGACAAATCAAATTTTGCTGTAGCGCGTTCATTTTCTAAGAATGAGACTTTTAAATCAGGTAAATCAAAATCATATTGCGGTATATTTTGTACACCAAACATAACTTGAAATAATGGCGGATAACTTAAATTACGCTCTATTTTGAGTTCTTCAATTAATTTTTCAAAAGGAAGTGCTTGATGTTGAAAAGCTTCTAAACTGGTTTGCTTAAGTTGCTGCACTAATTGGATAAAACTTTGGTTTTCTTCTATTTCTGCACGTAACACTAATGTATTGACAAAAAAGCCTATTAAAGGTTCAATTTCACTTGAGGTGCGATTGGCAATTGGAGAACCCACTACAATGTCATTTTGTTGAGTGTAACGCTTTAATAAAATAGAAAAAATGGCGAGTAAACTAACAAATAAGGTTGTTTCTTGCTGTTGAGTGAATTGCAGTAGTTTTTGAGTCGTTTCCGTATCAATTTCAAACAGGATTCGATTGCCGTTAAATGTCTGTTGTGCAGGGCGTGGTTTATCTAATGGCAGCTCTAATAATGCAGGTGTGCCTACTAATTTCTGTTTCCAGTAACTTATTAATTCTTCTAATTTATTACCGCTCAATTGTTGACGTTGCCAATGGGCAAAATCTGCATATTGAATTTTTAAATCAGGTAAGGGATTAGCTTGTTGATTCAGAAAAGCTTGATACAAGCTCGAAAGCTCTTTAATTAAAATACCCACTGACCAACCATCGGCTGCAATATGATGCAATGTAATCAGTAAAATATGTTGCTGGGGAGTACATTTTAATAATGTCATTCGCAATGGAATGTCTGTTGCTAAATTAAATGCTTTTGCCGCTTCCACATTTGCAAGTTGACTAATTTTGTCAGTTTTGGCTGTTTTAGATAAATATTGCAAATCCTCAATAGGAATATCAACTTTATCTATATTTATAATTTCTTGTCGTGCGATACCAGCTTCAGTTAAAAAACGAGTACGCAACACTTCATGACGCTGCACAATATGAGTTGTAGCTTTTTGTAATACATCAATATTTAATATACCATCCAATTGTAGTGCGGCGGGCATATTATAGGTTGCGTTGTCTTGTTCATACTGGTCAATAAACCACAGGCGTTCTTGAGCAAATGACAAAGGTAGCGGTTGACTGCGATCAATGATTTCAATTGTTTGTTCAGCCGTTTGAGCTTGTTTTTCCTGTAATTTTTTCAATACAGCAGCGCGTTGTTGTGGAGATAAATTCGCTAATTTTTTCTGTAAATCATCCATAATTAAATATCTCCTTCAATTTCAGCTAAAATCGCAGCCAATTCAGCATCATCTACTTGCTCAAGCTGTTGAGTTTCCAAATATTCAGCAAACTCGCTAATCGTTGGATTTTCAAATAAGCTACTCACGGGTAATTCTAAACCAAATGTATCTCTAATTCGTGAAATCAATTGTGTGGCTAATAAAGAATGTCCGCCCAATTCAAAAAAGTTATTGTAAATACCAATTTCAGGCACTTTTAATAATAATTTCCAAATATCAGTAAGTTGTTGTTGTGTTTCAGTTTTAGGTGCAACGATATCCACTTGATGCTGGGTATTAGGCAACGGTAAGGCACGACGATTAATTTTACCGCTAGGTGTCGTTGGAAATCGTTCTAGCTGTATAAAATGTGTGGGGAGCATGTAATGAGGCAATTTAGATTTTATCCATTCACGTAAACCAGATAAATCAAAAGCTTGCACATCCTTCAGCACAATATAGGCAACCAACATTTTTTGGGTGCTATTTTCTAGCTGCTGCGCCATCACGATGCTCTCATTAATCTTGGCATATTGGTTAATCACGGTTTCAATTTCACCTAGCTCAATTCTGAAGCCACGAATTTTAACTTGATTGTCAATACGTCCTAAAAATTCCATATTGCCATCAGGTAGATAACGTGCCAAATCACCTGTTTTATATAAACGTACAGGATTTTTATTATTATCATCAAATGTATGTAAAATAAAACGTTGTTCCGTCAAATCAGGACGATGTAAATAACCCTGAGCAAGGCAATCGCCACCAATATACAGTTCTCCTGTGACACCTATAGGTACAGGCTGCATTTGAGGATTAAGCAAATAAATCTGTGTGTTTGCAATGGGTTGTCCTATTGAAGGTAAAGCCGCCCAGTTTTGTGTGGAGTTAGGTAATGTATATGCTGTGACAACATGGGTTTCTGAAGGGCCATAATGATTGTGTAAGCGACATGGCGGCAGTTTATTTAATAAATTGATAATTTGTGGCGTACTTTGTAAAGCCTCACCCGCTGTAACAATATTTTTAAGTGTTAATGGATATTGTTGATAATCCTGACTTATTTCAGCCAATTGTTGTAATGCGACAAAAGGTAAATAAAGCCGTTCAATTTCATTAGATTGCAAAAATTCCAGTAATTGAACAGGTTCAGTGCGTAATTGCTCTGAAATCAAAAATAAACAACCGCCTGTTGTCCAAGTTGAAAAGAGTTCTTGGAATGAGACATCAAAACTGATGGGAGAAAATTGTAATGTATTTGCTGCTTCAGATAGTGAAGGCTGTTGATTTTGCCAGTGAATTAAATTTGCTAACACTCGATGCAGCATCGCCACACCTTTAGGTCGTCCCGTAGAACCCGAGGTGTAAATCACGTAAGCCAGATTGTCTAATATTACAAGCGGTTGAGGATTCGCAGTGGCTAAGGTTTCAATCGTTTGCCATTCCGCATCCAAACAGATAATTTTAGTCTGTGTCTCGGGTAGACGTTCATGCAAATGCTGTTGGGTCAGTAAAATAGCCGCTTTTGAATCTTCTAACATTAAAGCCAAACGCTCAGCAGGATAAGCAATATCTAAAGGCACATACGCCGCACCCGCTTTTAAAATCCCCAGTACCGCAATCGCCAAATCAAGTGAACGTTCTACACATAAACCGACTAAACTATTTTGCTGAACGCCTAATTTTCTTAAATAAATCGCAAGTTGGTTGGCTTTTTCATTTAATTGGCTATAAGTTAAACTTTGTTCACCAAAGACGACTGCGATAGCCTCTGGTGTTTTTGTAACTTGTTGTTCAAAAATTTGGATTAAAGTCAATTCTGGATAGCTTGCGCTGGTTTGATTCCATGCAGTAATTTGTTGTTGTTCTGATTCAGGAAGTAAATTGAGTTCGGATATTTTCAGTTTAGAATTATCAATAATGGCAGCAAGTAATGTTTCAAAATGCGTCACCATGCGTTGTGCTGTTTCTGGCTTAAATAAATCCGTATTGTATTCCCACGAACCGACTAAACCGCCATCAATTTCAACCATTAGCAAGCTTATATCAAATTGGGCAATTTTTTGTTCTAACGCTTTGGATTCTAAATGTAAATCGCCTAAATCCATATTCGCGCCTTTTTCTTTCAATACAAATGGCGCACATTCAGGCAATCTATGCGGTTTTTGCAAACCAAACATTACTTGAAACAAAGGTGAACGGCTTGGATCACGGTCTTGCAGTAATTTTTCAACCAATCGCTGAAATGGGTAATGTTGATGTTCTAAGGCTTCTAAAACCGTTTGTTGCACTTGAGTTAAAAATTCATCAAAACTAGGATTTTCTGCTAAATTAGTCCGCAATACCAACATGTTAGTAAAATAGCCAACAATATCATCAAAATTAGCATGACATCGTCCCGCAGAAGGTGAACCCACTAAAATATCATCTTGCTGAGTATAACGGTGTAGTAATACGTGAAAAGAGGCAAGCAATAAAGTATACAACGTCGTACCCGAGGCTTTGACCATAGCTTTAAGTGCTCGGGTCATTTTCGCATCAACTTTAAACCCTATTGAAGCACCTGTATAAGTTTGCATGGCGGGACGTACATAGTCTATTGGCAAATCTAAAATCGACAAATCACCTGCAAGCTTTTGTAACCAATATTGTTCTTGAATATCACTCTGTGCACTGTCAAGCATTTTTTGCTGCCAAAACACAAAGTCAATGTAATGGGATTCAATAGGAATAAGGTCTATTTTTTCAATCGCTTGGCTATAAAAAGCATACAGTTGGTTTAACTCCTCCAATAAAATAGACATTGACCATAAATCAATACAAATATGGTGAACAACCCACAGCAAAGTATGTTCTGTATCTGCATATTGGCACACACGAACCCGCATTAAATTATTTTGTTCTAAATTAAAAGGGCGATGGCTTTGCTCAATTAAATACTGGTTGATAGCCAATTCTGACCATGAACGAACATCGAGTAAATCAAAATCAACTGTTAGATTTGGCTGCACTTTTTGTACAGGTTGTCCCGCTTGTTCACTGAAGTGAGTACGCAAGGCTGGATGACGGTCTGTTAATGCTTGAAATGCCTGCCGCAATGCTAAGAAATTAAGTGGCGAGGTAATATCAACCGCAAAAGAAATATTATAGGCAGCACTATCAGGCGCAAGTTTGTGCAGAAACCACAACGCTTGTTGATTATAAGATAAGGGATAAAATGAATCATTGAGCTGAACATGAGTCGGTTCGGGGCTTGGGATTTGTAAATTATGCAAAATACTTTCAGCCAATGCAGCTACACTAGTATCTTGTAAAAAATGTGCCATCGGTAAGTTAACACCTAAATCTTTTTCAATACGGTGTTGTAACTCCACTGCAATTAAGGAATCAATACCCAGTTTATTAATTGTGTGTTGCCAGTCAAAATAATAGCTTGGAATATGTAGAAAATCACAAATCAAATCATGTATATAGGCATTAACAACTATTGGATATTTAGACTTAGGCGTTGCTAATAACATATCCCGATTGAGACGATTTTGTTGTTTTGGTATGACAGAATCCAATACATCACTTCCCACCACATTGAGCGAGCCATCTAAAAAGCCTTGGCGACAAGCATGACGTTGAATTTTTCCACTGCTGGTTTTAGGAATACTGCCAACCCGTAATAAAAGTACCGCATAAACTTGTAAACCATGTTGTTCTGATACATTTTGCCGAATAGTTTGAATCACCCGTTCAGCATTTAGTGGTTCATCTCGATCATCAGTATAACCTGCATAAGGATTTTCACGTCGGTCGGAACGGTGACGGCGTTCTAATGATTGTTTAGATTCTGCATGTTTTCTGCGTTCACGGTTATAACGTCGTTCCACTTCGATTGCGACCATAAGCTTTTCTTCGCCATCAATATCAACTGAAAAAGCGGCACTGGCATTGGTTTTTAAAGTGAAATGGCTTTGTTCTAAAGTGGTTTCAATATCTTGTGGATAATAATTGCGTCCTCGAATAATGATGACATCTTTTAAACGCCCTGTGATAAAAAGCTCGCCTTCGTCAAAAAAACCCAAATCGCCTGTGCGTAAAAAAGGCCCTTCATCTGTATTTACAATATAAGCATTAAAAGCTTTTTCAGTCGCTTCAGGATTTTGCCAATAACCTTGAGTCACACTTTTACCCTTAACCCAAATTTCGCCTATTTCATCAGATTTGCAACGCGCCAAGGTTTCAGGATTGACAATTTCAACTTGATTATCTAACCAAATATGACCACAACCAACTAATTCTCTAAATGTTTTTTTATCTCTATTTTTAAGTTCATTTGGTTCAAGTTTGACAATTTTGTGCGCTTCTAAATCTGTCGCATCCAAGATACAAGTTTGATAAGTTTGTTCTAGTTCGCCACCAGATATCATCAATGTTGTTTCTGCCATGCCGTAACAAGGATAAAAATAACTCTGTTTAAAACCACATTCTGCAAAGGTCTGAGCAAATCGTTCTAATGTTTCTTTATTAATAGGTTCAGCACCATTATAAGCAGAGAGCCAGCTACTTAAATCTAATTGTTGACGTTCTTTATCCGTGATTTTTTGCACACATAAATCGTAGCCAAAATTTGGTCCACCGCAATGGGTTGCTTTATAATGTGAAATGTTTTGTAACCATAACAATGGTTTTTGTAGAAATGTGACCGAAGGCATTACTACACCTAAAAAGCCTGAATAGACTGGCTGGATAATACCATCAATCAAACCCATATCATGAAAACTAGGCAACCAAGTAACAGAAACGCTATTTTCAGAGAGCTGAAAAGCAGTTTTAATGTATTTGGAGTTTTGTATAATATTTTGATGCGATACTTGAACACCTTTTGGCAAACCTGTTGAGCCTGATGTATATTGTAAAAATGCTAATGTTTGTGCGCTTATTTTTGGCATTTTCCAGTCATCAGCAAGTCCTTCGTCCACTGTACTATCAATCCAAACCGCATGGCTTAATTTCGGTGTATTTTTTATATATTCATTTTTATGTTTGATAGTAGAGCTTGTGGTAAGTACAACTTTAGGTTGGGCATCTTCAACAATGGATAAAATACGTTTATCAGGTCTATTACGATGAGGGGAATAGGTTGGAATCGCTATAACACCAGCATATAAACAAGCATAAAAAGCAATTATATAGTCCAAGCCTTGAGGATAAAATAATATTGCTCGTTCACCTTGGATTGTAAAACTTTGTAACTTTGCCGCTAAACTACGTATTTTAAAATCTAGCTCATGATAGGATAAAGACTGTTCTGTACTAAAACTGCCGTCTTTTAAAAAGATATATCCTATTTTATTAGGTGTTTGTAGACTACGTTGATGTAAAATCTCTATAAGGTTTGTCTCGGTACTCATCATTATTTTATATTCTTTGGTCTTAAGTTGGCTTAAATATAATTTCAAACCAATTTTGGATTATGTTGAATTCATTTGCTTAATGAATATATTAGTTTTTTAATATAAAGTAAATTTTATAATCTTACTATATTTAACTTGATAACTGAGGCTAAAACAGGCGTTAAAATACCAACGGGGATGTCGCAAATGTGTCAATTATCATTATTCATAGTTAATTTTTCTGGGGAGGGAAAATGAATAAATATACAATAAAGATAAATATAATACTGATTGCTTTGGTATTTTTTAATATTCCAATCATTCATGCTGAAGAGGATGATGTTGATTACACTGATTGGGCTATTGAAGATTTATTACAGGTACGAATTGTTACATCAGTAGGTAAAAAAGAGCAATCGTTAGCTAATGCGCCTGCCGCCATTTATGTTGTGACTTCCAAAGATATTCGACGTTCAGGTGTCACAACCATTCCTGATGCTTTACGCATGGTACCGGGGCTACAAGTCGCAAAAACGAATGCACATACTTGGGCGATTTCTTCACGCGGGTTTAATGGTTTTTTTGCCAATAAATTACTGGTATTAATTGATGGGCGTAGTGTCTATACACCTGAATTTTCTGGTGTTTGGTGGGATACTGTAGATACAGTACTTGATGATATTGACCGCATTGAAGTGATTCGTGGGCCTGGTAGCACATTATGGGGTGCAAATGCGGTGAATGGCGTTATCAACATCATTACCAAAAATGCAAAAGAAACGCAGGGAGGTTTAATCAGTGTTGCGGCTGGTAATGAAGAAAAAAATATGACTAACTTACGTTATGGCGGTATGTTAGACGAAGCAACTGAAACTTACTTTCGTGTTTACACTAAGCTATTAAAGCGAGATGGTTTTGCTAATTCGACTGCTGATGATCAATGGCATTCAAC
>JAYQWJ020000374.1:0-5361 GCA_035829175.2 Candidatus Albibeggiatoa psychrophila | reverse complement strand
ATGACGATGTGAATAAATTGAACTAAGAGATTAGTGCAGATTTTTAGTAACGGAAAGTATTGGTACGTGTCGATTCAAACCGAATATGAAATGGAGATAACACAGCATCAATCCATAAGCATCGTGGGTATTGATTTGGGTATTACTCGTTTTGCAACGTTATCTGATGGCTCATACATCAAGCCTTTAAATAGTTTTAAACGGTTATCAAAGAAATTGGCTTTTGAGCAACGCAAGTTAGCTAAAAAAGTTCGTTTCTCGGCTAATTGGAAAAAGCAGAAACAAATCATTACAAAACTGCATGAGCGTATTGCCAATGCTCGTTTAGACTTCTTACACAAAACCTCAACCCATATCAGCAAAAACCACGCTATGATAATAGTTGAAGACTTGAAAATAAGAAACATGTCTAAAAGTGCTAAAGGTGATATAACTAAGTCGGGTCGAAATGTCAAAGCTAAATCTGGCTTGAATAAATCCATCTTAGACCAAGGCTGGGGAATGTTCGTGCAAATGTTGACATACAAGCAGCAATGGTCTGGTGGTAATGTGATTAAGGTTGACCCCAAATACACATCACAAACCTGTCCTTGTTGTGGACACCGAAGTAAAGATAATCGTTTAACGCAAGCAAATTTTGAATGTGTTGAATGCGGATACAACCAAAACGCTGACTTAGTTGGTGCTTTGAATGTGTTAGCCCGAGGACATCGGGTGTTAGCCTGTGGAGTTGAAACATTGGTTTCGACTGTGAAGCAGGAACTTGTGGGTACTAGCGATACATGCTCACTCTTAACCGCATAATGCTGTTAGGAATCCCCGTCCTTTAGGGCGGGGAGGATGTCAAACGACCATCATATTTTTTAGAAAGAAATAGGTATAACTTAAGATGTCTTTGTATCAAAAAGCACAGTTTTTAACCAGTGCAAACCGTATTAAACAATTACCCGCAGATCAGGGTTATGAAGTGGCGTTTGCAGGTCGTTCAAATTCAGGAAAGTCCAGTGCCGTTAATGTATTAACCAATCAAAAGGGTTTGGCTCGTACCAGTAAAACACCGGGGCGTACTCAACTGATTAATTTATTTGAATTGGATGCAGAACGTCGTTTAGTTGATTTACCGGGGTATGGATTTGCTAAAGTGCCACTCGAGGTCAAATTGCATTGGCAGAAAGTATTAGAACGTTATTTAAATGAACGGCAATGTTTAAAAGGGCTGGTTTTATTGATGGATATTCGGCGCCCATTAACTGAGTTTGATATAAAAATGTTGGAATGGTGTCAGCATGTGGGTTTGCCAGCGCATATTTTACTGACTAAATCCGATAAGTTGGGTATCAATAAAGCAAAGAATAGCTTAGAGCAAGTTAAAGGCAAATTAAAAACATTAGATAACACCAGTATTCAGCTTTTTTCGGCTTTAAAACGTACAGGTGTTTCTGAGTTACAGGCTTGTTTGGATGAATGGTTTGCGCTTGGAACGAAATTACAGTCAACCGTCAACCGTACAGAAATAAAATCAGTTTGATTATAGTGTGTTATAAAAAATATTACGTGTTATTTCTTAAAAGTGAAATTCAGGTCAATAATTTTGCTACAATTGCTATGGCTAGTAGAAACCCATCGGTTATAACTAGGCATAGTTGAATGATTTAAGTAAGATTGAAATACGATATACTCGCGGTCTTTAAGTACATGGTTTTTTTAAATCATGCTACAAGCTTGGCACTAAATATAGTATGAGAACATAATAATGTTGTGATTTCTGCTATTAATTCTGCCAAGAAGTAAGGCTTTTTTAGAATAAAATGTTTAACTGATGAAATGTTTCGGTAATGATTCCGTTAGAAAAAATCATCGTCCTCAATAAAGTACCTTTATTTTCCGCGCTAAAAACTGAGGACATCCACATGATATCCACAATTGCTTCGGAAGAGGCTTATGAGGATGGTCACACCTTATTTCATGAGGGTGACGTGGGTGATAAATTATTTATTGTGGTGTCAGGAAACGTACAGATTCTAAAAAATCAGGACGGAGACGAAACGGCTATCGCCACCTTGAAAGAGAATAACTTTTTAGGAGAACTGGCGTTATTCGATGCTGAAACGCGGACTGCAACGGCTCGTTGTATTGGCCCTTGTACGTTTTTAGTGATAGAACGTAATGATATGGAACAACTCGCTCATGAATACCCAGCTATTGCGTTTGGCTTTATTAAAGTCTTAATTAGTCGTATGCGTGGTATGGTGTTGGATAAAAAGAATTAGCAATGTTAATCCACTTAGCCCGTTTTTTCAGCACCCTATTTCCCGTCAAGCCCAATGAGTGGGACGGGGTAATCTACTTTTTTTTTATCATGCTGATATATTCAATCGGAGCAAGTTTTTCACGTACTATTGGTACGACTTTGTTAGTCAGCCACTTAGGTGGTGATAAATTACCCGTTGCTTTTATTGTAGTTGATTTGTCGGTTATGGTTGGTTCGCTGGCTTACGCGCATTACACCAAAAAAGTCACAGGTCTTGCCATTCTAGGCTTTTTTTTTCTCGCAAATACTTTGTTCTCAGTCATTATCCAAGGTTTGTTTTTCCTGCATGAGCAATTTGATCAGGGAATGAATATTTTTGGCTATATTCTGAGTTTAGAATGGGTTTATGGTTTCTTCTTTGTTGGTTTTTATTTCTTTTATATTCTGATTAATATTCACGTTAGTAGTGTCATCGCCTCTTACTTCACCGCAGTCCAAGTCAAAAGAGTGATGCCTGTCATCAGTGCTGGAATGCCTATTGGTGGTGCATTAGGTGGCTTGATGTTCATGTTGTTATTGAATTTTTTCCAATTTAAGCCTCAACGTTTAGTCTTTGTATTGGGGCTTGCCAGTCTTGTGTCTTTCGGCATGTTATATCTAGTGAGATCACGTTTAACCCCTGTGCGTGCTAGTATTGATAATCGTTCAACTAAAAATCCATTTCGTGAATTAGTCGGGGCATTTAAATATGTTGCTGGTTCTAAGCTGATGATTTTCATGTCATTAGGCTTAATGTGTTTTGTCATAGGCAGCAAACTACTCGAATATCAATACCAAGTTATTATTTATCCTAAAATATACCCTTCTGAAAATGAACGTGCGACTTTTTTCGCAACTTATGAAATTTTTGCTAACTTAATGTTATTGTTTGTGCAGTTATTTATCACCTCACGTCTGATTGTTACGCTAGGAGTTGGTGCAAGTAACATGCTTTACCCCTTGATTTCTGGTTTAGCAGCACTTGGCTTAACACTTTATTTTACCCAATTCTATAGCCCAGCTACCGCATTACCTGTTGAATACCCAGCGTCAGCAATGATGTTAGGTTTAGCCATTTTTGCCCAATTTATTAATCAAGAAATGCGAACTGCGCTAAGAGCACCTGCTCATAATATGCTATTTAATGCGATTCCTCCCAATCAGTGGGGTACTAACAAAGCTTTTTTAAACGGCATTGTATTTCCTATTTCCACTGTAATTGCGGCGACAACAACCATCGTTTTAGCTCGTGGTACAGGTATTAGTGGGATTGAAGACCCCGAGGTATTAGCGTCACATTTGGCAGCCGAATATCCTGTGACTTATATATTGCCTATTATTGCGGTAGCCGCGTCTATTCTAGGAATATTAATTTCATTACCACAATGGGCGGCTTATAACCAAGGTGTATTTGGCTTACTCAATCGTGAATTGTTTGATGGACGTAGTGGCGAAATCAAAGCCAGTTCTAAAAGTAATAATTTGCGCCAAGTGATTGAGGAAAAATTATCTAGTGCTGACCACTACCATGTGATTGCCGCATTGGAAATGATACGGGTATTACGCTTGGGCTATTTTGCGACTCAAGTCGGTAATTTGTTATTAAAAACGTCTAATAATGAAATTAAGAAACACTGTATCAATACTTTGGCGGCATTGCCACAATCTAATACCAATATTACTTATTTAATTGAAGCGTTGAAAACTGAGAAAGATGAGACGGTTATTCCGCAAATTCTCAAAAATCTGTCATTATTTAAAAATGTTAATTTAAATGCGCATATTGAGAAGTTATTATCGAATAAAACCCCTGCTATTTTTGTTGAAGCTTGTTTGTGTTTGTATAAACATCCAATGTATCCGCGTAAGCAGGAAATTGAACGCAAAATTTTAGCGAGAATTAAAAACCCTGTTACACCAGAAGAGCTTGTGCAATTCCCATTGTATTTATATGCGGTTGGTGAGTTAAAGAAATCAGCTTATGGTAATGTGGTATTACCTTTTATTGAGCATGAAAATGTTGAAATTAGTGCGGCTGCATTTACTGCTTATATTCGGATGTTAGAAGGTAATTTAGATAATCATAAAGACATGTTAATCAAGGCGTTATCTTCAGCATCTAAAGAAATGAAAATCACCGCATTGCGTGCACTTAAAGAATGCCAACCATTGCAAGATTGGTCTCCCATTATTCATTTGTTAGGCGTAAAAGATAGAACAATTGTCAGTGAAAGCAAAGAGTTATTACGTTTAAATCTACAGGATTGTAAAAATGCTTTAATTGCACACGTTTATTCGCAAGCGGCAACGGTTCAAGAGCGTTTTGAATGTTTATCATTAGTTTATAATAAATTGACCGATGGACAGCAGAAGAAATTGCGAGACATGGCAGATGATTCGTTGAAAAAATTTGTTCGAGTGAATGGCTTAATTAAGTTACATTTGGTTATTAATTGGAAAACGAAAACCTATGATTTAATTTGTAAAATTTTACAGGAAATTGCCGAAAATTATTTATTAAACGTGTTAACTGTGATTACTTATGCTTCGGAGCAAAATTTAGAGTTTTTCCAGCGCGTGAGTCGTGGTTTATTGTCCAATAGTCGAGCTAATCAAGGCAATGCGCTTGAAGTATTATCGAATGCAGGTGAAAAATATTTGTCAGGTCGGGTATTGCGTTATTTTGATGAGAAGATTTCTGATATTCAGGCGGTGAATCGAATTCATGTGGCTTTGTTTGGTGAGAATTTACGGGTTGATGAAGGCAGTTATATTTCGGAATTGATTCGTTTGGAACAGCCTATGTTACGCGCTTGTTTGCATTATATTCAAAAAGAAAAAACGGGGCATTTTAAATTAAAAGGTGCGCCAAAAGAGGCGGTGAATTTGTTGCAGGCTGAGGGACAAATTTTGCAACAAGAACCAGAGGAAGAGCCAAAACCCGTTAAACCACCGCCGAAGCCTAAAAATAGAAAAGAAGTCTTGGAAGCAAAACGGCTGGCAGCTAAAAAGGCAATGCAGAAGGCGAAACGTCAGCAGCAACGTGCGTCATTACCCGTATTGAAAGATAA
>JAYQWJ020000373.1:0-1740 GCA_035829175.2 Candidatus Albibeggiatoa psychrophila | reverse complement strand
TTACCCTGCACAAACCGCCGTCCCGCAAAATCAAATCCCGCCTCAAAATCCCCCACCTCACCACACACCTCACTCAATAACGCCAATCGCTGCCCAACCGCCACCATTTCCGCCTCAGCATCACCCAACACCAACACCGCATCCTCACAACGCAATACCCGCAATCCCGCCAACACCCCATCCAACAACACATAAGCCAATCCATAACGTAACGGCGAACCATGTGGCAACCCGCATTCACGCCCCTGCAACTGCCCCAAACCCTGCACTGGTGCTTGCATCCACCCCATCACCCGCATCACAACCACATCATCACCCAACAACGCCACCAATCGCCCCCACAATCGATGCCACTGCACCCCCAACAAAAACCCCTCAAAATCCCACACATACACCCAATGCAAACCCTCCGCATACGCTGCCTGCACCTCCGCCTCCAACTGCGACATCGACAACTGCGCCCGAATCCCACACCGACCCCGATACAACACCGAATCCAACGCCCGATTCAACACCTGCGCCACCGCTCGCTGCAACACCCTATCCCAAAATGGCGGCACTAACACCGTTTCCAACACACCCGCATCCTGATTCAATACCTGTTTTGCCTGCAATGGAGGGACTTCATAACTGCCCTCTAACAACTTTCCCCGCAACAACTCCAAGGTTTTCTCAATTTGAGTGGTATCGGTTTCATTATCATCTTGACTGACATGCAAATAGGCTTTAAAAAGCTGCTCAGAATCACACGCATCCAACAACGAATTGGCTTTAATCGTGCGCAAAATCGCCGCCGCGCCATTCTCCATTTCCAAATGATACCGCCCCCAACCAAACACCCGACGCTGTCCAATCCCTACATATTGCCCTAAAATCCACTGACACCACTGTTCAATCGGCATATTCTGCATATCCAACTTCACCGTACCCAACAATCCGCCCATCGGTTTACTACGCCCTTTTTCATCTTTATAATCAAAATCCAACCAAAAACCATCCGACTCAAGCAAACGCGGCGAACTATCCGACTGACGCGACGGCACATTATCGACTCGATGACGTAACAAATTGGCTAAAGTATCATGCAAACGGTCATTTAATAACTCAAAACTCAATTCATCGCTAAAATGACAAAACCGCTGACCATCTTTTCGTGCCTCACGCTGATCCTTCGGCAACAACAATCGCACTGGCGACAACCAACGCAAAGTCACTTCAGGCATCGCTTGCCACGCTTTCGCATCTTGTTGTAATTGAGAAAAGCTATACGAAGTTAAATCACCGACCTTCTGCACCGTATTCTGAGTAAATAAATCATGCGCCGAAATCCACTTTAAATTATCTCGAAACGGGACTTTTTTATTTTTCACTCGCACGGTGAGCGGCATATCCTGCATTCGATTCAACAACATCTGCAACAAACCCTCACCACCCGCCAACACGG
The DNA here is from genome assembly GCA_035829175.2 of Candidatus Albibeggiatoa psychrophila. Taxonomy (GTDB): domain Bacteria; phylum Pseudomonadota; class Gammaproteobacteria; order Beggiatoales; family Beggiatoaceae; genus Albibeggiatoa; species Albibeggiatoa psychrophila. Next base: position 296 of record JAYQWJ020000373.1, on the reverse strand, counting down.
TCAAACTAAACCGATAATAATCGCCTTCTTTAAATTCAGTACAACCGCTTTCAGGCGCATCGAGACAAATAAAATGTTCATAAGTATCAATATCATTGGGCAAAAAATGCCGTAACCACGCAGTCAAAGCAGGCTGATGATAAGCACGAATCTTGGTCGGCTCGGTAAATTGCAAAGTGATTTCCACAATGCGTAAAGGGAGTAGGGATTCTATGGGGAGCATGATTGGATTGTCGACTTTTGAATGGGGGGTTTAATTGTAAATGCTGGAAGGGAAATTCTCAAGGTGGAACAAG
>JAYQWJ020000372.1:0-11174 GCA_035829175.2 Candidatus Albibeggiatoa psychrophila | reverse complement strand
GATTAACTTATGCCTATAATTAGTGAAGAAGATGTTGAAAGCTACTTACATCAGCATCCCAAATTTTTTAATAATCATGCGGATTTGCTTGCGGTGATGGAAATCCCACATGAACGTGGTGCAGCGGTCTCATTGGTTGAGCGTCAATTGTCTGTATTGCGTGATGAAAATCAACGTTCGCAATATCAGCTCACGGAATTGATGAGTATTGCAAAGCAAAATGATGGATTAAACCGCCGTATTCAAAATATTATTCTGACGCTGGCGCAGGCAAATTCTGTAGAGGAATTTTTTGAATTGTTGTATGGGATTTTAGAAACTGAATTTAAAACCGATGCAATTTCAGTCCGTTTATTTGAAATGAATGAAAACCATGAACGAGAAGAATTTGTCGAATATGATGCGCAGGTATTTCAACTGTTTGAATCAATTTTAAGTGGTCATCATGCAATTTGTGGACAGTTAAATCCAGCGCAAAAAGATTATTTATTTGCAGAACAGCATATTACTTCGGCGGTGTTAATTCCTTTGGGTGCGCCAAAAGCAAGAGGTATTTTAGCCATGGGCAGTAGGGAAATTTCTCGTTTCCATTCAGGCATGTCTACCGATTTATTGGAATATATGGGCGAGTTGATTGGGCAATTATTGCAATTATGGTTACGACATTAAACTGTGCTCCAAAGTACAGGCGTGCAAAACTAACTTTGCCAGTCGCCATTAAATTTGCAACAGACAGGATTGCTAGCCCTTGAAGTATTGGCAATCCTAACACCTTTATAAATCAAAAGATGATTAATAGTCTATAGGACATTCACCCGGTTGTTCCTGAGTGCGAGTCAATGAATTAAGTTTGAAACTATAAGTGATACAACGACTACCTTCATCTTTTTCATAACGCCACCAAGCAGCCACGCTTAAATTAAAGTCTTCATTATCCACAAAATCAGGCATCCGTTTTTCTTTCTTCAATACTTTTACCCGATCACCTTTTAAGTTTTTAACTGCCTGCTGAAAATCGGGGTCATCCTCTTCAGAATATTCTTCTTCGTTATAGCTTGAATCAGTATATATTTCTGCTTCAGGCTCAGCTAATGGTGCAGGTTCTTTTATTCGCTGTGCTGGTGCAAATTGTGCTGTAGACATACCAGTCGGTAAAGGTAATAACATTAAATTAGTATGGTCTGGCAATACAGACACGGCTTCAGGTTGAGGTGGCAATAATTGCTCGTTTACAGGCATTTGAGGCATTGATGTGATATTGAATGCCTTATCACAGAACTCAAACCACAATTCAATAGTTTTACTTAAGAGTTCTTCTTCTCCTATTTCAGCATTAAACATAGTTGCTTCATGGAAATGCCTGGGGATATCCGCATAGACTTCCAAGGCTTTTTGTTTTTCCATTTGATATGCGATTTGTAAATTGGTCGCTGTCGGAGAAGGTGAACGCACATAAGTGGCACAATGCTGATTAATAGCGGCGATGACATGGTCTTTTGCAGCACTGGTTTTTTTCTCTAGGGTCTTAAGTAATGCGCGTTGCTGATTTAACCGAACCTGTCTTGTACTGCGTATTTCATCAATATATTCTCTTGCCTCGTTTACTTTTTCAGGCAATTCTTCGTTACAGACTTGATAAATTTCAGCAAAGTTTTTATCAACAAAATAACCGCTCGTATAAGTGTGATTACTCGCATTGCTTAAGGTTGCATCACGTTGGATGGCATTTTCCATATTATTTTGATATTTTCTCCAATTGCCTTTTAAAATTCGTAAAGAACCAGAACTCTTAGGCATCTCAGATTGTAATGCTCTCTCACAAAAACCAATGGCGGTTTCAAAATTCTTAATCGCTAATTTATCTGCTGCGATGCTAAAAGGTGTGAAAAATAGTAATTGAAAAGTGAAAAGCCAAAATAACATAGATTTAGATGACATCTATATTTACCTCTTAAGTTGTTGGAATGAAATAGGTTGTTGGTTAACCTACCATTTAAATAGTATAACATTTTCCTACCGACATGCTAAAAATGGCAGCATTGATAAATACTCATAAACTTAAACTTTTGGTCTTTATATCTTTATTTACAAGCATTGCAGCTTCTATAACGACGACACCATTGATTATAACGAGATGAACCCTTTTTTAACTGATAACGAATCACAGCGCAACTATGTTCTTTATTCGTACTAGAAAAATAATGTGAGCGATCACCTTTCGCAACAAAAAATAACGCTTTAGATTCCGCAGGATGTAACACCGCATGAATCGCTTCTCTACTAGGCGTTGCGATGGGCGTAGGTGGCAAGCCTTTGTTTAAGTAAGTATTATAGGGGCTTTTATATTTCAAATCATTTGAGCGAATATTACCATCATACTTATCACCCAAAGCATAAATAACCGTAGGGTCTGTTTGTAATTTAATATTTTTATTCAACCGATTAATAAAAACCCGTGCAATTAATGGACGTTCTTCAGCTTTCCCCGTTTCTTTTTCAACGATTGATGCCAAAATTAAAGCTTCATAAGCTGTTTTAAGTGGTAAGCCTTTTTGACGATTTTCCCATTCTATTGATAAGGTGTTTTGCATCATTTTGTAGGCGCGTTGCAAAAATTCTAAATCTGTCACGTCTTTTGAGAAATGATAAGTATCAGGGAAAAACCGTCCTTCAGGATGCTGTTTTTCATAACCCAATTTTTTCATGATTTGTGTTGCAGATAAATCATTCAAGGTTAATTTTAGATGTTTGTTTTGGCTGATTTTTACGAGAACTTTTTTAAATGTCCAACCTTCAACCAGCGTTAAGGTATGCTGAACAGGTTTCGCATGGAGTAAAATATCTAAAAAACCCTGCGGTGTTGTGCCAATCGAAATTAAAAAACGTCCTTCACGAATCTTGACATCTTGCCCTTTAAACCGTGCAGTCCAAACCCAAATTAACGCAGTCGAATAATTCATCAACTTGCGATCCATTAAATCAAGCGCAATATCGGTTAGGGTTTGCCTTTTTTTCACTTCATAAGTGATTTCTGCTTTCAAGGCGAGCGGTGTATTAAGTTGGTATTCATAAAGATAATAGCCACTTCCAATGACCGCTAAAATTAAAAATACCAAAAATAAAGTCAGTTTCTTTAACATAATATTTTCAATAAGATAAAGTGATATGCGCTTTTTATACGGTATTTTAACATAATACAGCGTGAGTTTTTTACCCCACAGTATTTAATTTTAGAGACAAAATAGATGCTTAAATAGCACACTATGCTTTTGTTTAAGCGGGTTTGTCTACATGTGGTTTATAAACATGGATTAATTAGCTGTTGTAAAATGATAACAATTGTTGTATTTTTGCGAGACATTAAAATCGATTGAATACGCTCAATTAAGTTAGGTCGTAGATAGAACTGGAATCAAAACACTGCATGAAGCACATCCGTAATTTTTCAATTATCGCACATATTGACCACGGGAAATCCACCTTAGCTGACAGATTTATTCAAACTTGTGGCGGCCTTTCAGAACGCGAAATGGGCGCACAAGTTTTAGATTCAATGGATTTGGAGCGTGAGCGCGGTATCACGATTAAAGCTCAAAGTGTTACTTTAGATTATCACGCTAAAGATGGTCAAACTTATCAATTAAACTTTATTGATACACCGGGGCATGTTGATTTTTCTTATGAAGTTTCACGCTCATTAGCCGCTTGTGAAGGTGCACTGTTAGTTGTCGATGCAGCACAAGGGGTCGAAGCACAAAGTGTGGCGAATTGTTACACCGCCATCGAGCAAGGTTTAGAAGTATTGCCCGTCTTAAATAAAATAGACTTGCCTTCTGCTGACCCAGAACGAGTGATTCATCAAATTGAAGAAATTATTTCGATTGATGCACAAGATGCGATACGAATTAGTGCAAAAACAGGTGTTGGGATTGACGAATTATTAGAATCTTTAATTGTCCATATTCCACCGCCCGTAGGCGACCCTGATGCGCCATTACAAGCCTTGATTATCGACTCGTGGTTTGATAATTATTTAGGCGTGGTTTCATTGGTGCGAGTAGTCAACGGCACACTGAATAAACGTCAGAAAGTTAAGATCATGTCTACGGGACGCAGTTTCCAAGTGGATAAAGTGGGTGTTTTCACCCCGAAACGTACCGACAGAGAAGTGCTGGGCACGGGTGAAGTCGGCTTTATGGTCGCAGGCATTAAAGATATTTACGGTGCGCCCGTCGGTGATACATTAACCGATACCGATAACCCAACTGACAAACCTTTACCGGGATTTAAAGCGATTCAGCCACGGGTTTTTGCTGGGATGTTTCCAACTGATTCTGCTGAATATGAAAACTTCCGTGAAGCCTTGTCTAAATTACGTTTAAATGATGCGGCATTACATTATGAACCTGAAAATTCACAAGCCTTAGGATTTGGTTTCCGTTGTGGCTTTTTAGGTATGTTGCACATGGAAATTATTCAAGAACGCTTAGAACGTGAATATGAAATAGACTTAATCACCACCGCGCCTACGGTTATCTATGAAGTTGAAACCACCGCAGGTGAAATCTTGTTGATTGATAATCCAGCAGATTTACCACTTGCAAATAAAATTGCTGAAATACGCGAACCGATTGTTGAAACGAATATGTTGATGCCACAAGAATATTTGGGCAATGTCATTAGTTTATGTGTTGAAAAACGTGGCATTCAAACTAAATTGCAATATCTTGGTTCACAAGTGGCACTTTCCTATCAATTACCGATGAGTGAAATGGTGCTAGATTTTTTTGACCGTTTAAAGTCCGTCAGTCGTGGTTACGCTTCATTAGAATATAATTTTGTCAGATTTCAAACCGCTAATTTAGTTAAACTAGATGTATTGATTAATAGTGAACCTGTTGATGCCTTATCTATTATTGTTCACCGTGACCAGAGTACAATACGTGGACGAGAATTAGCAGAACGAATGAAAGAAGTGATTCCTCGCCAGATGTTTGATGTTGCAATTCAAGCGGCGATTGGTTCACAGATTATTGCACGGCAAACCGTGAAAGCCTTACGCAAAAATGTCACAGCAAAATGTTATGGTGGGGATGTTTCTCGTAAGCGTAAATTACTAGAAAAACAGAAAGAAGGTAAAAAGCGCATGAAGCAAGTGGGTTCAGTTTCTATTCCCCAAGATGCCTTTTTAGCCGTATTACATGTCGGGAAGACCAACAAATGAATTCAAACTGGAACTGGGATTTAGCGACAATACTTGTCATCTGTATTTTTGTCAGTGGTCTAATATGGCTGTTTGATGCTATTTTTAATGTACCTAAACGTCGTACATTGGTGGAAAAGTTACCACCCGAAACCAGTGATGCGGTGCGAGAAGAGGCCAACAGTGTGCCATTTATGGTTGATTTATCTAAATCTCTGTTGCCTGTGTTTTTGATTGTATTAATTTTACGTTCATTTATGGTTGAGCCATTTCGGATTCCATCAGGTTCAATGATGCCAACATTGTTGGTTGGAGATTTTATTTTAGTCAATAAATTTGCTTATGGTATTCGCCTACCTGTGCTTAATACTAAAGTATTGCCAATTGGTGAACCTGAGCGTGGAGATGTAGTTGTCTTCCGTTACCCTGAAGACCCTTCAACGCCCTTTATTAAACGGGTAGTGGGCTTACCGGGGGATACGATACATTACAATCGTGAAACCAAGCATTTATATATTAATGGCGAAATTGTCAGTCAGGAAAAAATTGCGACTTATCATGGTGTTGGTTCAGGTAGCAATATGACAGGCGCAGATTTGCGGATTGAACATTTACCTAACGCCGAACATCAAATTTTAATTGTACCCAAGCATCCAACACCTATTGTGTATAATCAGTACGTATTACCTGACGATCAGTATTTTGTAATGGGTGATAACCGAGACAATAGTCGTGATAGCCGTTATTGGGGCACTGTGCCAGAGCAAAATTTAATTGGTAAAGCCTTTTTTATCTGGATGAATTTAGACTGGTCAAATGGCGGCATTAGTTGGGGACGCTTGGGTACAAAAATTAAGTAGGTTTTAATACCAAAGGAGACTATCATGCTTATTCGTTTGCATCAGCAGCGCGGCATTACTAAATATATCATGCCTTTAGCTATTATTGGCATTATTGGGTGGCTTGGGTTTCAAATAGTCCCAATTTACCTTGAACAATCCAAAATCTTAAGTGCTTTGGAAAATTTAAAATCTGTTCCCAACATCAAGAAGCAAAGTGCGGGTAACATAAAAAAAGCATTGATGCGTCGTTTTGGTGTCAATGACATCGAGAAAATTAATAATAATAATTACGATGACTTTGTTAAATATGAGCGTACAACTACGGGTTTTAATTTAATCGTCAAGTTTCAAGACGAAGTCCCTATTTATGGTAATCTCTACATCACGTCTAAATTTGACCAGACCATTGAGTTTAAATAATTTCCTTGAAAGAATCTGATTTACAAAAACTCTATCAAATTTTGAGTTACCAGTTTCAAGAGCCAGCGCATTTAAAAACAGCATTGACACATCGTAGTGCTGGCAACCCTAACAATGAACGCTTAGAATTTTTAGGTGATGCACTGTTAAGTCTTATTATTGGTGAGTTTCTATTCCTGCATTTTCCTAAAGCGAAGGAAGGTCAATTGACTCGTTTGCGTGCCAGTTTAGTTAAAGGTGAAACTTTGGCTGAAATTGCGCTAGAACTTGAGCTGGGTCAATACCTGCGCTTGGGCATGGGTGAATTGCGTTCTGGAGGTTGGCGACGGAATTCAACTTTAGCCGATGCGGTTGAAGCCATCATCGGTGCGATTTATATTGATTCTGATTTGCTCTCTTGTCGTAAAGCTGTTCTAGCATGGTTTGAACCCAGACTATCTAGCTTATCCATTTCAACCATTGAAAAAGACCCTAAAACTTGTTTACAAGAATATTTGCAAGCACGTCAGCAACCGTTACCAGATTATCAAGTGTCAAAAATGGAAGGGCCGCCGCATAATCAACATTTCGAGGTAGAATGCCAAGTTGTTGGTTTAAAAATGACTGTAGGGTCAGGTGAAAGCCGACGACGTGCTGAGCAAGGAGCTGCTGAAAAGGCGTTGAAACTACTAAAAAAACACAGTAAACCCCATAAAAAAAGTTAGGCTTGGTAATTGTGTTTCAAGCGTTATTTTTCGCAATTACCTAGCCATGCTATTCCTCTAAGATAAAGGTTAAGAAGAGCAAAGAGCTTGCATAGTTAATCCGCTCTCAGCTTAATTATTAGTAAATAGGAATATTAGGCTCAAAGCCAAAATGCCTGTTTGATTTTTTCAATGATAAACTGTTCACCTGCATATTTTTCAGCTTTTCTGAGTATATTGCAGTTGAATGGCTTGTGTTGGACAGACCGCAAAACATGCTCCACAGCCTGTACATTGCTCAAAATTAAGCTCTGGATGTGCAATGCCACCTAATTTAGGCGGGAAACGAATCGCACTATCGTTACAAAACTCACCGCAAGTAATACAAACTACATTCTGTTGAGCTAGACAAGTGTGATTAATTTGGATTTTAAGTGTCCAAGGAATTTGGGTATTTGCCTTACTGATTGCCGTTGTTGGACAAGCTACTGCGCAATGTTCACAAAATGTACACTCCCCTTTAGAAAAATCAATCTCAGGAAATGAGCCACGTCCTTTGATAATAATGTGCTCGGGGCATTGCTCAAGACAAGCATGACAACGACTACAATTTTCAATAAACTCAGCTTCAGGCTTTGTCCAAGGCGGACGGATAACATGATGTTTGCCGCGAAGGAGCTGCATTCGAGAAAAAGTTGTCATGTAGATATTTCCGTAAATTAACAATCACATCGTAGGAGAAATCAGTAATTCAATATTCTGTTCAGTATGGGATTGAATAAAGTAGAGTAATGCAGATAAAAAAGGGGTCAATGTATCGTAAGGCAGTTGAGATAAGCGAATATCGTCAGTTTGATTAATGCGTAATTTCCAAGCGGTTAACGATAACCCATATTCATGTACCAATTCAAATTGCTGGATGCTAGGGAAATCAATTCGTTGTGGCAGACCTAACATGTTTTTCCATATAATGGCTTTATCTGTTAATACAATGCCACGTCCTTGCGCTTGTAAACGTCCTGTATCATAGTAAAAATAGTATTTTTCGGTGTCTAATTTTACATTTTCAAAAGGATAATCATTTTCTAATTCTGTCGCCCATTGTATGCTTAAATGCTTCAACGGTTGGATTTGAAACAGGGTTTGAAAGTTTTGGTAAATTTGCTGTTCGGAAATATCTTTCTGGTTTAATAGCGTTTCGCGCAATTGATTAAATAGTTGTTTATCCGCTTTACCTTCCTGACCCGATGCTGATAAACATTGATCTAAAACCTGTAAGGCTTGTTGATATTGTTGTTTTTGAATTAAGCCCTGTAAATAGGAAGATTCGCCACAAGTTAAAGCAATAACTGATTGACTCCATAGTAATAAGAAAAATAACCATCCAAAACGCATTGTTATACTCTCTAATTGTTTATCACTATTTTTATTGTATTGTATCGACGCTTTGAATGCTATGGATACTTGACATCCTCCCCGACCTGAAAGACGGAATTTTTCGCGCAAAATCTTTGATGAATCGCATTTTTCAACAGAGCTGTACATGATTTTCAATTTAAAAACATCTCTAAATTTAGATGTGAAAATTGATGATTATATCGTCACGCCTACACGCATAAATTAGTGAGTTGGTTAAAATAGAGCGTTTGTCTTAATATGTGAGGATTGTGCTTTTTAGCCAATATTAGCAAAAAACTTGCTGTATTTTAAATTTGTTGGCTACCACCACACCATGACATGATTACGCCCCGCTTGTTTCGCCGCACTAAGCATAATATCCACCCGATGTAATAATTCCTCTTTAGATAATAAGCTCTCTTTACCCAAATTAACAGGTTCTGCATCCATATCTACATCACGAATAACATCAATATTATTTGCAATCCCAATACTTACCGTAATATGAACATGTTCTTTTTTTGTGGTTAGAAAAATATTTTGTTCACAACGTTTACGAATCCTGTCCCCCAGAATATATGCACCATCAACGTCGGTATGTGGCAATAGCAATGTGAATTGTTCGCCCGAATGACGAGATGGAATATCAATTTCTCGCCGAATAGAGGCGACTAAAATTTTTGATACTTCCTGCAAAACCCTATCGCCTTCCTGATACCCGTATTGAGCATTAATTTTTTTAAAACCATCAATATCTATCAACATAATTGAGAAAAGACCACCATGTCGCCTAACTCGAGTCATTTCCTCTTGCAAACGAATTTCAAAATAATGCCGTGTATATAATTCAGTCAGTTTGTCTACAGTCGCTTGTTTATACAGTATTTTATTCTCATGAATTGTGACTAAGGCATCCGCAATCAATGGAATCATAAACATAAATACATCTAAAGCATTCGCACTTATGGGTTGTTTTTTATCTTGAGCAATCACTGCAATTGCAACAACAGGATGTCGTTTATCTTGCATAATTGGAAAGCACAAGCAATTAAAATCATTGTAATTTTCTTTATGAATTGGAAATGGAATGTTTTCTATTAAAATACAAGGATAAACCTGCTGTTTTCTAATTAATAAAACTTCTTCTAGTGGAACACCTTTAAACGCAATAGGTTGATTGGGGAATATAAATTCATTGTCGTTTAAACCACCTAATATTTCATTAACTGTACCGTTGTCAACACTATAAAGCGCAACCTTATTACTTTGACATAATTCTGACAAGCTGCTCAGTATTCGTTTAATTAGATGATGTTCCATCAGATTCTCCCTATTTTTATTTGAGAGACTCAAGCAAATATAAAGCCCATTGTGAAAAATATAATTCTTTAATAATAAATGATTATCAGTTTTATCAATCAAAAGTGCTTAAAGCATCATATCTAAAGTTATTTTTGAGAAATTTGCATATATTGCTTTTTAGCACAAGCTGTTTTTCAACTTATCCCATAATGTTCAGGCAATAGAAGTGATGATTTTATATTTTTATCTGCAATTTGTAACTGCTACAATGACGACATTTATCTGCCATAATTTAAGAATTGATAACGATGACCTCTTATATTCAAGACCACGACTTTGGTATTAGTACCATTGATACAGGCTTTTTGCGTGCGGGCTTAGCATCTAGCCATTTGATGATTCAAAACCAACATGCAGCGTTAATTGATGTCGCATCAGGCATTTGCGTTCCGAGATTGCAGGAGGCATTAGAAGCTAAACAGATTAAGCCAGAAAATGTGGATTATATTATTGTGACTCATGTGCATTTGGATCATGCAGGTGGTGCGGGGCAATTAATCCAACTGTATCCTAATGCTCAATTGGTTGTGCATCCACGCGGTGCTAGACATTTAATCGACCCGAGCCGTTTGATTGCGGGTGCAAAAGCAGTGTATGGCGATGAGGTTTTTGCGCGTGATTATGTTGAAATTGTACCGATTGCTGAAGAGCGGGTGATTGAGGCTGATGATGGATTTAAATTGGATTTTCAAGGACGTGAATTGATTTTTATTGATACACCGGGTCATGCAAAACACCATTATTGTATCTACGATGCGCTGTCTAAGAGCTTTTTTACAGGCGATACTTTTGGTATTGGCTATCAAGATTTTATCACCGATAAAGGGCGTTTACTGTTTGCCTCAACAACGCCTGTACAGTTTGACCCACAAGCAATGCGTGATTCAATACAGAAAATGTTAGATTTCAAACCACAACAGATGTTTTTAACCCATTTTGGTAAAGTGGACAAAGTCGCTGCAATGGCGGATTATTTGTTGATAACATTGGATAAACAAGTTGAATTGATTCAGCATTATGCCGACGCAGGAGCAGAACGTCATGCCTTGCTAAAAGAGGCTCTAAGTCAATATTTTCTATCTGAATTGAAAGCAATCGGTTGCACCATTCCTGAAGCGCAATGCCGTCAATTACTTGCAGTGGATATTGAATTAAACGCCCAAGGTTTAGCAGTATGGAATGATAAAAAATAGATGTTTCTAATTCCCTATAAGAATTACAAGCTTATAATGAAAGTCAATATTGATGCGTGTTTTCGCGCTTATT
>JAYQWJ020000371.1:0-3120 GCA_035829175.2 Candidatus Albibeggiatoa psychrophila | reverse complement strand
TCTGTATTCTGTTTGTGGGCAAGGTATTGTGTTTGCCATTGGTCTAATGCCCAGTTGTAAGCAAAACGAGCCTTACCACAGGTTTTTGCGAAGTAAGTGCGCTGCTTGTTATTAGCTTGAAGTTCTCATGTGAGCAAGAATCATTTTGCAGATTCCTTAACAGTGTCCTTCACATTCCTATCTTCGCAGTATTGATTCTAAGATGCCTAATACTTTAGCCGCCTTTGAAATACTTAATAATTTTCTCATATTGCACAATATATAGATAAGTATGAGTATATTTTCAATAGCTGTTATCCAACCCTATTAGCTATCAAAATAGGGGTGACTGCAATGACATTTGGTGCAGCTTTTCTGATTTCCACGCAATTGGCGCATTGTATCGAAACCAATTTCGCAAGAAAAACATCTTCATTGCTGACTCGTTATGTATTTGTCATGTCGTTAGCCAGTTATTGTTTTATTTGGCTCATTTTGATTTCTTTTGTTCATTATTAAACCAAATGCTGGCAATCAGCGTTGCACTATTTTTGATAAAATCATTTATAGAACAACGCTTTAACATGAAAAACCTACGATGTAGAATGACTAAGCAATTTATATAAAAACTAAATTAACGTTCCAAATGCTGTAATTTATCTTTAACACCATCCCATTTTTCAGCTTCAGGCAAAGGGTCTTTTTGCTCATCAATCACAGGCCAAGTTGCAGATAATTCAATATTCAACGCAGCAAAATGCTCAAACTCAGGCGGTAAATCTTCTTCTGCAAAAATAGCCTCAGCAGGACATTCTGGCTCACATAATGCACAATCAATACATTCTTCAGGGTCGATAACTAAGAAGTTAGGACCTTCATGAAAACAATCTACGGGACAGATTTCAACACAATCTGTATATTTACATAAAATACAATTATCTGTGACAATGTAAGCCATACTGCGCACTCTCTAAAATAAGTAGTTTAAAGTTTGAAAACTGCGCTATTTTATAATAGAATCACTACTAAATGTAGATAAATTACTTCCTAAAAAAATGCTCAAGACGCTATTAAACACATTTATTATTTTTGTTTTGCTATTTTGCATGATAGTTGCGTTTGCATGGGCGTTGAACTATCTCGATAGTAACAAACCTGCTTGGCACAATAATTTTATTCCAATTGTACAAGCGGGCTATACACCAAAATCCTTGCCTCAAGTCTCTGCGAACAATCAAGCAAGCACTAAACAAGCATACGAAGCCGCTTTAGAACCCAGTGTGTTGCCTGAACAAAATCAAGTTAATCGCAAAATTGAAGTGCAATTTCCACCTGATGCGAATAGCTTAACCGTTAGAGAACGCAAAAAATTGGATGGATTACTTAAAACTTTGGAATTGGATACGACTCAGAAAATTCATATTCTGGCAACTCCTGCACCTCTCAAAAGAGATAGCGTGTCATCCTCTCATGCTGCAAAATTAAGAGCACAGTCTATTGCGCGAGTGGTTTATCCTTATACGCAACATATTCATATTTCTTACCATCCTGAAATGAAGCCTAATCGCATCATTATTGAATTTCCCTAATCCGCGCTGAAATCATAATTATATGAACAACTTATTTGATGCTGCTTATGAATGTATCATCTGCTGCCAAATAGATGAAAAAGTTGAAAAAACCCAATTTTATGTTAAGGCATGGCGTGAAAATCAACTGAATATCAATAACTCGTCCCCAGTACTTTCCATTCCTCAAGCGGGTCAGCCCGATAAATTACAGCTTGTTGCGCCGAAATTCGTCCCTAAACGTAAATTACACACAGCCGAAGGTTTAGCCGCCTTACTTCATGCAGTTGCACATATCGAATTCAATGCGATTAATTTAGCGTGGGATGCGGTGTATCGCTTCCGAAATATGCCGCCTGATTTCTACAGTGATTGGATTCAAGTTGCGGGTGAAGAAGCCTTGCATTTTTCCATGATTCGCAAACCGCTATTGGCAATGGGTTATGATTATGCGGATTTGCCTGCTCACAATGGTTTATGGGAAATGGCGGTTGAAACCGAAGCGGATGTTATGGTGCGTATGGCGTTAGTGCCGAGAGTATTAGAAGCGCGTGGCTTAGATGCAACACCTAAAATTATGAATAAATTACAGCAACTTAAGCAAAATGAATTGGTTGATATTTTAAAAGTGATTTTGCATGATGAGGTTGGGCATGTTGCTATCGGAACGCATTGGTTTAATCAATTGTGTGCACAACGTGATTTAGAGCCTGAAGAGACATTTAGAACTTTGTTAAATCTACATTATCGCGGCAAAATTCGTGGGCCTTTTAATATTGAAGCCCGTTTAAAAGCAGGATTTAGCTTAGCGGAACTGGATGCCTTAGAAAATTTATAGTTTATGAATGATTGTTCAATCAATTTACTGCTTAAAAGTTTGCCTAGCAATTTTTTCTAGTTTATTCAAAAACATTCCCAACATAAATTTCAAATATTTACCTATGTTACATAATCATAATTCCCTGTCTACCGAATATCGGAAAATATAACGTTTTATCCAATAATTCCAAGAAAACCATATTTTTACTTGGTTTATTTGCTACACTCATTTTCATACGAATAGCTTTATAAGTCATGTTGATTTATATTTTTTATTATCTAATATGATCAACATATTGAATTGTATAATTTCTTGTAAATCATTTAATTACAATTACAATGTACAATTACATGGCTTAGGCTTTTAACTATAAATATCATTTTTTAATCAATACCTGATGACATTAATTTTACACTTGCGAAATCTTGTTTTTATGATCTTACTAATCAATTGATCACAAAGATTTTCATTGGTTAATTTATGTTTTTATTGTATGGCGAAAGGTATTGTTAAATATAAAGGATTTTTAATCATGAAATTGCGTAAAAACTTACTCTCAGTAGCCATTGCTAGCATCTTGGTTACGACACCGTTTGCACTACAAGCCGCTCCTAGTGGCAAAATAGAAGTATGTAAGAATGGCAAAACTTCCAGTGTTTCTGCGAATGCGTTAAGTGGTCAATTAAATGCGGGTGCAACTGAAGGTGCATGTGCCGTTACTGTGGATGAAACTGACGACGATGCTTCAGAAGT
>JAYQWJ020000370.1:0-2096 GCA_035829175.2 Candidatus Albibeggiatoa psychrophila | reverse complement strand
TCATTGATGGTACTGACCAGTGGGCTGCTGAAAAAGCAGATTTGATGCTGTAAATGCCAATCAAAACCCCATTTACGCTAAAGAATTTCAACGCAACGATTGACGGCGATAATCAAGCCGGGTTGTTGCTAGAAATAAGTGTGCCAGAAATTACAATTAAGACTGGGATACATAAAGTCGGTGGTACGGTTGTAGTTGTGCCAATGGGGATTGATAGCCCGCCAAAATTAACTTTTACCACGGCGGAATACGGGAAATTACAAAAACACATTGGTAAGTTTGATGATGTTCGGATTATGGGTTATGGCTCATTAAATGATAATTCTCAAACGACTAAAAAAGTAGAAATGACGGCAGAAGGGATTATTTCTTATAAGCCGTCAAAATGGAGTGCAGGTCAGGGTACGAAAGATGTATACGAAATGAATTGTAATTATGTGCAGTATTCAGGTAATGGCGGCAGCCTTACTTACGATGGAAAAGGCAATAGTCTTATTGTTGATGGCGAAGATTTAATTGAAACCATTCGCGGTAAGATTAAGACATAACAGCAAAGGAAAGCAACATGACGCAGGAAGCGACTAAAAAACCAGTAATTCAACAAAATTTGATTCAAGTTGAGTTTAATCCACCTATCAATATTCGTGGTACAGCTTATGAAGTTTTAAGTTTTCAACCAACGGAAGATTTCAAAACCCGTGACATCAAGCAGTTTTTGAAGAAAACCAAAATTGCAGGTCAAAGTGATTTAGGGCAAATGGCAGAAGCACAAATTACATGGGCGGTCACTGCATGTCGGAGTGGTTTAAGCCCAGAAGACTTTGAAGACATGACACCTTCACAGTTTAAAAAAATCTCAGAAGCAATTCCCGTGTCAAAGGTGATTGAAGCCTTTTTTCCATCAGATTAGGGGTGTCCAAACCTTATCTAAAGATTCAGATATTTTTACAGCATTGATTAGTGACTTGGCTTTTATATTCCATTGGACGGAACATGATTGTCTTCAATTAAGTATAGAAGATTTAGTGGCTTATCACGAAAATGCAGTAGACATATATCAAAGAGCGAACGGTGGTGACGAAAAATAATGAAATCGTATCTTTTCAACCTACTAATTGCCATTGACCAACTGTTTAATGCGTTACTGGGAGGTAATCCCGATCAAACCCTCTCAGGACGCATGGGGCGCAGGATTCAACAAGGTCGAGCAACAAAATTAGAAATATGGCTGTGCAAGATACTGTCAAAGATTGATCCTTATACAGACAGACATTGCATTGAATCCATTGATAAAGATGAAAAGTAATATCGTTCTATAAATAACCTACCACAAGGATGTGGGGGTCTAGGCTAAGGATAGCCATGAGAGATGTAGCAATACGGATTAGTGCCATAGATAAGGCAACGTCCGTTATCTCTCGTATTACGGGAAATATTAACCAATCCATCAGTCGCGTCAATAAGGCAACGCAACAATTCCATAAGACAATGGAAAAAGTTGCCAATATGAAATTGGCAGCGGATGGGGTTAATAGCTTTGCTAATTCAGTCAAAAACTCGTTAACTGCACCTGTGCAAGCAGGTATGGAATTCGAGGCGATGATGTCAAAAGTCGCTGCGATTTCCTTAACGGGTTCTCTGGACGAGCAAGGCAATAAAACCGCTGAATACGAGAAAAAATTACAATCCCTAACCAGCACCGCTCAAGAGTGGGGAGCTAAAACCGCGTGGTCTGCCAGTCAGATTGCGGAAGGCTTCTCATTTTTGGGTATGGCTGGCTTTTCGACTGAGCAAATTGAAGCCGCAACAGGCGGGATGCTCAGTGCTGCCAGTGCGGCGGGTGTTGGTTTAGGCGAAACAGCAGATATTCTCTCTAATGTTGGCTCTGCGATGTTTGGCAAAGATGCTGCCAATCAGTTCAATCGCATGGCTGATGTCATGACCCATGTCGCCACCACGTCCAATTCCAGTTTACCCATGCTTGGGGAGGCAATGAAATATGCAGCCCCGATTGCTGCCACTGCGGGCGTTAGGTTTGAAACCCTAAGGGGTTCAATGGCAAAATTACATGGTGTAGGCATTCAGTCATCACAAGC
>JAYQWJ020000369.1:0-2932 GCA_035829175.2 Candidatus Albibeggiatoa psychrophila | reverse complement strand
TTCTTCCCTAAAATCAGATGAATTATTGGCAAAATTTACAGCTACTTCACTAAAAGCTCCTCCAGATTTGTGGATGGTTGTTACAACCAAACGTTTAGGAGAACAACACCATAATCAGCTTAAACAAGCCAGCCAGAAATATGGTATAGCCTATTTTTCCATTGATGCCGAAGGTAATGAGCAAAGTTTTCTTTGTGCTTTATGTGCTAATGCACCAAAAATTGTTGTTGAGCATTTAAAAGTTAATAAGCTTTTTTTAAATGAGACAGATGCTAAGAATACATTGAATTATCTCAATGACTTAAAACAAATATCTGAAGTTCAAAATAATATACAAAAATTAAAATATGAGCTTCTATCTGAAAATATCGGTTATGCAGATTGGCAAACTAAACAGAATAATTGGCTATTAGAACAATTTAACAGTGAGGAAGGGTCAAGAGCTGCTTTTAGACAAAATTTAGCGATTTGTGAATCTGATACATTAGTTGTTCTTAGAAAAGTAACGCAAAATGAATTAGATAACTGGTGGCAAGAAAGAAAGCCTAAACCTTTTATCATGCTTGGTGAAGAAGGTGATGGCAAAACATGGACTATTGCAAGTTGGGTTGCCTCAAAACTAAAACAAGATGATTTCCCTCCTGTCGTATTTATTTCCGCAACTAAGATACCAACAAACTACAGTAATCCTCAATCACTCATTATTGAAACATTACTTGAGACGCAGCAATTCGAAAAGCCGTATGAGCATTATTGGGAACGTCGTTTAAAACGTTGGCTTGAGCGTGATACCAAGAATCAACCTGTACTGCTTTTAGTGTTGGACGGTTTAAATGAAAATCCCAATTTTGGGTGGATTCCTTTCTTTGACCAGCTTGCTTTATGGAAAAACCAGATAGCTGTAATAGCAACATGTAGAACAACATATTGGAAAAATTCTTTATCTAATATGCCGAATTGTCCTGTATTAAAAAAGACTTTAGAATCTTACGATGATGAAGAATTGCAACAAATACTAGAGCATCATGGATTGCAATTAAATGAGTTTGATTCAGCACTACATGATTTACTACGGAAACCACGCTATTTTGCTTTAGTTATTAGATTGCATTCAAAGTTAGACACTAAAGGAGAAGTCACTGTTGAACGTTTGATTTACGAAGATTATAAAGATAAACATGATTCCCTGTTAAGTCATGAAGATTTTCAAGAGCTAATTATTACTCTAGCTAAGAAACAATTACAAAAGCAGGAAATTAACAATAAACCTCAATTATTTAGAGAGCTAGAAGGATATCATGAAGACCCTTACAAGCCACTAACAGAATTGATTTCTAGCGGAATCATAAAAAAAGAAGGGCGTAAATGGGGTTTAAATAAGCATAATTTGATTCTAGGTCTTGGGTTGTTAGTTGCTGATAAAGTAGAAGAATTAGTTAATGAAGATAAAACTGAAGCTGAAATCACAGAAGCAATTACAGCATATTTAGAACCTTATGCTGATATAACTGTTTCCATTTGTGGTATGGCACTATATCAAAGTCTGCTTCAAAAATATTTCCCCAATATTGGACGTTTAACCTTATTTCAGGCTTGGGTTGATGAACGAAATACTTCTATTGAAGATTGGCAACGGATTCCCGCTTATTTTCCATTGAATCCAGATATTTATATTGAAATGGCAGAGCATTTGTGGAAATTAGATTCACATAACTATCATGCTCAAGATGCTTTTATGGTGGGATTTCTCAAATATCGAAACAATAAAAATGTAAGAAAAGTAATGATACCCGCCTTTCAGCGTTGGATGGGGTTTATTCACCTTGATGGTCATGAAGGTAGACACGCACGCGGACATGATGAGCAAAGACTTATTAATAGTCAAAATGCAGTCAAGCAAGCTATTGGTGTAGATGAAATTGCTGAAACAGTGTCATTGTTTGGTTATTCATTCGACATTATTGAAGATGAGGGTTTATTGCAATTATCAAAGTTTGCTCTTGCCATTATGTCCCAGCCTAATGAAAAACGCGCCTCACATATTGATGCAATGACAATGGGTATTATTGCAGGAGTTGCGATGGGATACCCTAATTTTATGCAGCAACTCTATTGGATATTACGCACTGCACGAAATGATATTGAATCAGCATTATTGGATAAAGCTAAAAACCTGATGGAATACTCAGAGGAGACTGCACAAAAATCAGCTTATTGGCTGTTAAATGCGTTAGGTTCAGAAAAATTACGTGCTTTTTACAAACTCATTCCTGAAGAGTTCCATTTTAAAAATGCCTTTTGGCAAGAATATGAAAAAGACCCTTGTAGAGCTGGTTTGTCCCATTGGAAAGCTGATAATTATTTAAAATGTATTGAAACCAAATAGTTTAGTTATAATCTTATTTCTGCAAACTTAAAAGAAATTGCTCTAAATCCTCACTGTTCTATTCCAGACTGGTTAGCAAACCAGTTTAACCAAGTAGGTGACAACGTAGACCTAAATCAAATTTATACAGGAATGATAGCCTCTTCAGAAAATCACAAATTAGAAGAGTTAGAACCTGCTTTATGTGCTTATCAACCAAAAAGATTTGCTGAGTTATTGCATATTCTTGTTGTTCAACTACCTGATAGATTGCCAGATGCTCGTGAAAATTCTCATTATTTAGGATGGTTAATTTATGAACATATGTTAATTATGAGGCAGGAGGAACAACAAATTATTGAGGATGCTTGGCGAAAAAGTATAAGAGATAAAAATACTGAGATGTATGCTGGAGATATTTTGCTTCCTTGCGTACTTCGAGGGCATGATTTAAAAGAACAATTGCAATTTATTGAAGAGCAAAATAACGAAATTGGATATTATCTAGATTATCCACCTTTACTCACAAAAGTAGATACTCAAGATTTACCCAGTATTACAGAATCC
>JAYQWJ020000368.1:0-4751 GCA_035829175.2 Candidatus Albibeggiatoa psychrophila | reverse complement strand
TAACCTGAAACATAATACTGCAACACAATACCTATAAAAATCACTAGACCAAACCAATGATTATTTAAAAATGCTTTAAAACACAATGCAGGTTCACGGTCTTTGATAAGCCATTGTTGATAAAATGAAAATAAAGCGGCGGTACTCAAAGCTAAATAATAAATCCAACCAAATTCTAATTGCCGACCCAACATCAACAACAAGCCTAACACCAAAACCTGCAACCCTCCAATGATGGCTTTATCCGCCTGACCAAATAAAATCGCTGTCGACTTCACGCCAATTTTTACATCATCATCGCGGTCAACCATCGCATACATCGTATCGTATACCACAACCCATAACACATTAATTACAAACAACCACCATGCAATCATAGGCACTGAATTTAACTCAGCAGCAAATGCCATCGGAATTGCCCAACCAAAAGCTGCACCTAAAAAAACCTGTGGCAAATGAGTATAACGCTTCATAAAGGGATAAATCGCAGCCAATAATAAAGCCACGAAAGACAGTTGAATCGTCAACAGATTAAGCAATAAAACCAATCCAAATGCGACCAAACATAAGACCATAAATAAAAGCAACGCCTCTTTGTCAGACACATCGCCACAAGCAATCGGTCTTTGCTTAGTACGCTGTACATAAGGGTCGATCTCTCTATCGGCATAATCATTAATTACGCAGCCCGCAGAACGCATTAAGACTACACCTGCAATAAAAATCATTGCAATTAACCCATTTGGTTGACCCGCACTCGAAATCCAAACCGCCCATAATGTCGGCCATAACAACAAATAAATGCCAATCGGACGATGCAAGCGCGTGAGCAAAGTGTATTGATATAGACGTTCTGTCAAATAAGTTGAATAAGTCACAGTGGTTTGCTTATTAAATAAAATATCATACCAAATAACATCACAAATTTTGAGATTTATCCACCTATTTTAAATAAACTGAATAAACTTGCCTTTTTCTTAGGTTCTGTGGTTTGTTCTTCTAAATTTTGCTGAGTTTGGCGTAACCACTGATTAAATTCATCATTCTCATTGTCTAAAGGCTCAGGCAACTTAACCGTTAAATTACTCATCTGTAGCGTTTTAGCAGGTTTATGCACAACCGATTTTTTGGGTTTAATCAAATCCGTATTTTTTTCATGGATTGCCAAACAATGCGATTCACGCATAACATATTTAGTCAACTCATCCAAAAACGCCTCATTCACATCTTTTGGATTGATTGTATAATGCTGTTTGCCCAGAAGATTAAAATTAACCGTGGTCATTTCTATGCACATATCTTGAAAGTTGGCGTGGAAAATCAGTTTGGTTAATACATTTGGACGCAGTAAAAATAACCCTCGTTTAAATTGACCTTCAATGTTTTTTTCTTCTTGAAACTTAAATTGAAACCCATGCTTGTGTAAATAATCACGTTGTAATGGTATTTCTCTTGGGGTTTTTTTATAAATCCGAATCGGATAATCAGCTTTACAAGAAAACTGTAGCGAAAAAGCCGCTTTAATTTTAGGATTTAATGCCACTTCAGGTTGTTTGATTGCATAATTCTTTTGACGCAAAAAGTCTGTATCGGTTTGAAAAATAAGCTCGTAGTTGGTTTGCAACAAGTTATCAATTTCACCAAATCCACTCAGTTTATAGCGAGTTCGCACATCAGGTTTGACGATATTAAGCTGCTCTGCTAAATCAATTAAATAGGTCTGAATTTCATCTAACGCAGGCTTAATAGTTTGTTCAAATTGAAGTTTTTGTTGAGTTTGTTGGTCTTTTGCACTTTGTTGCTGGCTTTTCACTACCTGAGCTTGTTGTTTTAGTTTATGGAGGTAACTCATCAATGACCCCTTTTATTGAATGACACAACAATGCAAAATGATTTTTATCTATCGCTAATAATTTAATGATAGGGAAAAACCATACTATCTTTGTATTTTATGCTAACTTGCCGAATAATCCTAGCTTTAATCAGTTTAAGTTTTCTGAGCTAAAATTAAAAAAGATAATCAAACCCAAAAATATCTAAACTGCATGAATAGCAATCTAAAAAACCCAATAAGCAATGCTGCGTTTCAGAATGGATAGTGTTAAACTTAATCGGATACTTATTTATAAAAAATGCTATGAGCAACATCATCGAAGAACTTGAAACATTGGTTGATTTTGTACGTTGGGCAACCACTCAATTCAATCAAGAAAACCTTTATTTTGGACATGGTACTGACAATGCACTAGACGAGGCGATTGCTTTAGTCTCGCAAAGCCTGCACCTACCACGTTACCTACCTGACAGACTGTGGCAAGCTAAATTGACTTGCCAAGAACGGCGGTTATTACTTGAGCGGATTCAAAAACGGATTCAGCAACGGATTCCATTACCTTACTTAACAGAACAAGCTTGGTTTTCAGACCTCTCATTTTATGTTGATAAACGGGTATTGATTCCACGCTCACCGATTGCCGAATTGATTGATAATAATTTTGCCCCTTGGATAGACATGAATAATGTGAGTCGTGTCTTGGACTTGGGAACGGGTAGTGGCTGTATTGCGATTGCGATTGCGCACTACTTTGAAGTTGAAGTTGATGCAATAGATATTTCCAACGATGCGTTAACCGTTGCTAAAAAGAATATCGCCCAACATCAATTAGAACACTGGGTACATGCGGTGCAGTCTGATTTATTTTCTAATTTATCGGGGCTACACTATGACTTGATCGTTGCTAATCCGCCTTATGTTGATGCGCAAGAAATCGAAATGATGCCGCCTGAATATCGTCATGAACCATTGGGCGCGTTGGAAGCAGGCAAAGATGGGCTGTTTTTTGTTAAACAAATCCTGCGTGATGCGATAAACCATTTAACCCCAGAAGGCATTTTAATTGTTGAAGTGGGTGCGAGTGAACCTGCTATTATTGAACAATATCCTGATGTGCCATTCACTTGGCTAGAATTTGAACGCGGCGGTGATGGTATATTCTTACTGTCAGGCGAGCAAGTGAAACAATATCATGCTGTTTTTGAAGAAGTTGCCAGCCATCAGTTAGGAACGTTGTAATGGCTTATTGGTTAATGAAATCAGAACCGAATGCGTTTAGTATTGATGATTTAGCTAAAGTAAAAGTTGAACCTTGGGATGGGGTGCGGAATTACCAAGCTCGAAATATGATGCGCGACCAGATGCAAATTGGGGATTTGGTTTTTTTCTATCACTCAAATTGTAAAGTGCCTGCAATTGTGGGTATGATAAAAATTGTAAAAGCGGGTTATGCCGACGATACAGCTTTTAATCCTGATGCAAAATATTACGATCCCAAAAGTAAACCTGATAATCCACGTTGGTATCGAGTTGATGTTGAGTTTATCGAAAAATTTACACAAGAAATAAGCTTACAAATCTTGAAACAACAAGCGGAATTGGCTGATTTAGCATTGGTTAAAAAAGGCAGTCGTTTGTCTATCATGCCTGTTTCAGAACCAGAATGGCAGCACATTTTAGGATTAAAATAAAACTTAATTTACGCAGATTTGATTTTTTTAGAACGAATCTGAAATGATTATGTTTTTACCATTAGGACGCAGAGCGTCTGGGCTGCATTCCAACGAAGATCGTTGGAACGAGAAAACGAGAAAGTTTTTGTGTGACATGAGAGCATGTGATTTTAAACAAAATGACAAAGCCCCAACTATCATTAGGAAAAGGAAACACTATGCGTACTACATTCTTTTTAATTGCTTTAGTGATGAGTTATTCAAGCGTATTTGCAGATAGCTTAAATTATGAAGGATCATCCACGGTCGGCAAATTTATCACCGATGCGACTGAACATTATACTGCTGTGGAATTTAAAATTAATACAATTTCAGAAAGTGCGGGTGGTGAGCAATGTGCCTTGCGTCAACGCTGTGATATGGGTGGTGTTGCGCGTGATGTTAAACAACGTTATTTGGAAGCGAATATTGTTCCTACTTTGGTTGGTCGAGATGCAATTGCGGTATTGGTCAATGACAAAAATCCGATTTCAGGATTAACGAAACAGCAACTTAAAGATGTTTTTAGCGGCAAAGTAACCAACTGGTCTGAATTGGGTGGTCAAGATATACCGATTAAAGCGTATGTAGTCAAAGCAGCATCTGCCACTCGACACGTTTTTGCCTCAATAATATTAGGAGAGGAATATTATGATAACGTTAAAACCATTATACCAGATGCAAAAATTGCTTCACTTGTCGCACGACAAATAGGTGCAATCGGTCAACTTAGCTTTGCTTTTATTCAAGGTAAAAAAGGGGTTAAAGCTCTAAGCATTGAAGGTCAAGAAGCCTCAGTTGACAATAGTCAATACCCCATTACACGCCCACTTTATATTGTGACGAAAGGTGAGCCTAATGCTAAGGTTAAGGCTTTTTTGGATTGGGCAATATCTGAACAAGGACAAGCAGTGGTTAAACAACGTTTTGTCGGTGCATATTAAGCTTAAACCCACACTGTGAATTATGATAGTCCGTGGAAAGATGCCATAAATAATTATTTTCCTGAGTTTATGGCTTTTTACTTTCCATCAGCGTATACCCAAATTGATTGGGAAAAAAATCATGGAGTGAACGTATTTTAACCGCCTCTAGTATCAAAGAAATTTTTAATAATAATGGGTAATGATTAAGAAGTAATTGCTGAGTAATTGAACTATTTTTTTAGCCTATTTTTAAGTAGAAGCCTTAATGTCCATGATTCC
>JAYQWJ020000367.1:0-3203 GCA_035829175.2 Candidatus Albibeggiatoa psychrophila | reverse complement strand
GGCTTAACCTAATGGCAATCAGTTAGCCACCATAACGATAATGCGTTTCAATATCATGGCGAGTTAAAATCCCTTGAATATTAAAACGTTGCTTATCATCATACTTTTTATAAATATCAACAATATACAAAGCCTCACAGTTTTGCTTATCTAATTGCTCTTGTGCTTCCTGCAATGTTGCTTGAGGATAAATAGGTATGATTTGCTGGCGTTGGGCAGGAATAGAAATCAAATTAATTATCTCACCTATCTCACCTGTTTGGCTACTTTGTAAATAATGGGCTAAATCTGATGCTCTTAATAAATGACATTGATTCTTTTGGTCGCAGGTGACAATCCACAGCGGATTATGCTGTAAAGCCTCAATAACCTCAGCTTCATTTGTTTCATGCGGTAAAATTACAAACTGTTGCTCCATGGCATGAGTCACTCCAATTCTGCGCAATGATTGAGAAATAGGATCAGCTCGATAATCTAAACCACGCGCCCGCATTAATTCAATAAAAACAGAATGTTTACGCCAAGGCGAAGTTCCCGTAATCAAATGTGCTGAGATAATCACAACCATACTGGGTAAAATCAACCCCGGATTATAAGTAAATTCCAATAATGCAGTGAGTGCTGCCAATGGTGCTTGCAATACTGCTCCCATCATTGCACCCATGCCAAACATTGCATACAACATGTGTTCGGTTTCAGCATAAGGCAGAAGATCAGAAATAAGGATTCCCATCGCCCCCCCCACCATTGCACCAATCAGTAAAATAGGCCCAATCAAACCACCCGGTAAACCTAAACCCAGACAGATGGGAGTTATCAATAACTTGGCTATAGCTATTATCAATAACACGCTTAACACAGAATCACCCATCAATGTTGCATTGACCGTGTCATAGCCCGTGCCCATGATTTGCGGTACCCACAGACTGACAATGCCCGTTAAAAGTCCCGCTAAAGTTGTGCGCTGCCAAATTTCAAATCGAGGCGCAACATGTTTCGTAACTTGTTCTAAAATAGTAATAAATAAGGTTGCAACCAAACCAATCACAATTCCAACTAAAACCAAATAAAGCAATTCAGGGAAAGGTTGGAGAAAAAGCATATCTGAGGAAAGGCGGAAAGTGGCATCTATTTCAGTAAAATGGCGCGTGATGACGGTTGCAATCACGGTTGAAATAATCACAGGGGTAAAGCTTGCGACAGAATATTCCACCATCACCACTTCCATGGTAAAAATGACCGCAGCGAGTGGGGTATTAAAAGACGCTGCAATCGCGGCACTCACACCACAGGCAATTAAATTCCTTAGACTATTATTCGGTAATTTAAGTGCTTGCCCCAGCAAACTACCCGCTGCACCACCAAGATGGACTACAGGACCTTCACGTCCAACCGAGTGCCCAGAAATCAAACAAATCGCCGCACCAAAAAACTGCAAAATGGCATTGCGCAAAGGTAGATAACCTTGATGATAAACCAAGCGTTCCATCACGTGGACAATGCCCACCGCACGATTTTCAGGTCGGAAACTTTGAATTAATAAACCCACCAGCAAGCCACCTACGACAGGCAATAAAACTCTAAATAATGGCGGTAAATTTTCAAAATCATCAGCAGTTGCTAATAACTGAACTTGTCCCCATTCAACAAGCAAATGCAGGCATAAAACAACAAACCCAGTAATAGCCCCTATAATCACAGCCAAAAATGATAACTGTGGCAAAGCCTCAGAGGCAGCTAGACGAGTGCGCAGTTTTTGTAACATGGGTTTAATGATCTTCTATAACATAAAGAATGAACAAAGCACGATTAAATCTTGATATATTGTACAGAAATCAAACTGCTTTAGTTATGTATTATATACAAAAAATAGTCTTACCATTCAATATGTTGTTTGTCACGAAAAAATCCGCCACTTGAGCTGTTATCCGCCAAAGTCGCAAGCCACACAATCCCTTCTACACCTTGTTGTACATTACGGTCAGCACTTTCGCCACCCATATCGGTACGTACCCAACCGGGGCAAACTGAATTAATCAACACATTATTAACTTGAGCGGTTTTAAGTTCAGCCGCAAATACTCGCGTGACGCTGTTCAATGCAGTTTTAGAAGTCCGATAAGCGGGACAACAGCCATCCATTTCGCTTAGTTGCCCCATTCCACTTGAAATGTTAACCACTCGACCATAATTTTGCGCAATCATCATCGGAATAAACACTTGGCATAAACGTAACGGCGCGTATAAATTAGTTTCCATTGCGGTGCGTACCATATCAACACTCACATTAAAAATACTGCTTTCCGAACCACCCGCATCAGAGGCACTGCCTGTTACGTCAGGAAAAATACCCGCATTATTGATTAAAATATCTAAACATCCGTATTGTTGTTTAATCCATTGCTGAGTGTTTAATATGCTCTGTTCGTCAGTCACGTCTAATTGATGTGCAACAATATTATCTAAGCCTAACTGTTTGACTGCCGCTTGACCTTTTGCTAAATCACGGCTGGCTAAAATCACTTTAATATCTTGCTGGGCTAATTGGCGACAGATTTCTAAACCGATACCACGATTTGCTCCTGTGACTAAAGCAACTTTATTGGTCATTAGTTTTTACCTCATTTGAAACTTTGTAATATTTGGCAGGCGCAAACATCGCTGTATTTAGAGCCATTTGATAGGTTCGGAAAATCTCATCATTGAAAGCAACAAAAATCACGCGCTCAATGCCTTGATGTGCTGTGATAAATTCATAAGTGGTTTTCACTGCAATTTTAACCGCATCAATAATAGGATAGCCATATACACCACAACTGATGGCTGGAAATGCAATGGTTTTAATATGATTATCAAGTGCAACTTGTAGGCTGCTCGTGTAGCAATCGGCTAAAGTTTGCGCCTCATTATCAATCCCGCCACGCCAAATAGGTCCAACGGTATGAATAATGTATTTTGCAGGTAAATCATAGCCATGGGTGATTTTTGCTGTACCTGTTGGGCATCCACCTAAACTGCGGCATTCTGCTTTTAAGTCTATGCCTGCTGCTCGATGAATCGCGCCATCTACACCGCCACCGCCCATTAAACTTTCATTGGCTGCATTGACGATAGCATCTATTTCAAGCAAAGTTATATTGGTTTGCTTAACATCAATTTTAGTTTTCATGATTTTTATGCGATGCGAGTTGGGGTGAATTGAG
>JAYQWJ020000366.1:0-5123 GCA_035829175.2 Candidatus Albibeggiatoa psychrophila | reverse complement strand
ACAACATGCCACGTCGAGTAAATTCATGACGCAGCACATAGGAGGAAATTAATTAAGCCTAAACCTCAGTTTCTTTCGATTCTTTCACTCGAGGACGTAATTTAATATGAAAATCATGCAGTTGCGCGTCACTGGCAGCCGATGGCGCAGAAGTGAGTAAACAACTTGCCGTTTGAGTTTTCGGAAATGCAATCACATCACGGATTGAACTTGCACCCGTCATTA
Organism: Candidatus Albibeggiatoa psychrophila; assembly: GCA_035829175.2. GTDB lineage: Bacteria > Pseudomonadota > Gammaproteobacteria > Beggiatoales > Beggiatoaceae > Albibeggiatoa > Albibeggiatoa psychrophila. The sequence continues at coordinate 4,898 of JAYQWJ020000366.1, read as the reverse complement.
ACATCATCAAACGATCTAAACCAAATGCAATGCCACCATGTGGAGGACAACCATAAGTCAGCGCATCCAATAAGAAACCAAACTTCTCACGCGCTTCCTCATCACCAATACCTAATAATTTGAATACAGCCGCTTGCATTTCTGGTTGACTCGTGACGATGCACCGCGTCGTCATGCGACAGGACGCATCAGCGTTCCACAACTAAAGACGCAGCGCGTCAGTGGCTCATTCTACGCAGTGCGTAGAACGAGAATGTGAACAAGATGCAACAGATTGAAGGACAAACAGGATGTTCGCTGAATTTAAATTATTATTCTCATAATTGGACAGGATGTTATTTGAATTGGGATTTTTTACCTGCCTGCTAAGTTCTGTCTGATGTATTTACTCTGATTCTGGATAAAAATCATCATCCAATAATTGCTCGATAGAATAAGGGCAAATCGTTGGAAAAGTTTTTACTGGCAATTGAGTTTCCTTTTCCGCAATTTTTACCGCACGAGAATAAGCCATCTGTATCGCATCATCAAAATAAGATTTCAAACTTGGACTCATTTGCAATTGACTTTCAACTTGGTCACGTTGCTCAATAATAGAGCGTTTCCAACTTCTTCCATCAAACTCTTGCCACTTTTCAGAAAGCTTTCTAAATTGAAACTGCCACTTTAATAAATGCGCAATTAAGATAGCAAGATGGCCAATCAATTCATGTCTATCCCGTTTAGCCATGCTTTCCAATTCCTCAATCAACAACTCTGGATCAATTTCATCCCATTTTTTTGAGCGTACCAATTCTATATTGTGATAAATCCAAGCATAAAAATCTTTTTCATAAAGTGTTTGCGTTTGCATAATATTATTCTTATATCTAAAAAATTATTTTAAGCATAGCATTTTTAGTTATTGTATCAAATAAGGTTTTGAACAAGATGTAAAAGATTGAAGGATGGACAGGATGTTGTTTGAGTTAAAACTGGTTTTTCTTGTACAGAATAAATTCCGCACTCCTACATTTAAAAATTTCATAATAAAAAAATTAAATCTATGAACAATACCTTCGCCAACTTTTTTAGAGAATTTCTAACTATTTGATTTTATTCCAACCTCTTATTTCTAGTGGTTATCAAAAATAATCTAAAAAATTTATTAACTGTGACATCTAGGCTAAATTTAATCCAATGATATTATCTAAAAACCATCTGCACTATTCTATTTAGCCTTAAATGTGGATTAACGTAATAAACGTTGTGAGTTAGCTGAAAAATGATAATAAAAAAAGAGCTAGGGAATGAATTTTTGTAGAAAATGCTATTTGTGGCATGAAACGCTATAGAATACTTACAAATAAAATTAGAATACATCTGATTGATTTATATAATGATATTATGGGTGTATGTGCTGGACTGTGGAACTTTTATCTATCTAACTAATTGCTTTTTAAAGGGATACAACTCTAGTATTTTTAATGCGCTGAAATCCAGTCCTGAGATTGGTTTGATATACCTAATTTTGGTATAACAGAAAAATGACTGGTCGTATTTGATTCACAACTGGGTTGAAAATCTGCGTCTATTTTGAGGAATGCACTGGGCAAAGTTGCAATGGCTTCATTAATCAGTGAGTCTGGGGAATCAATTTGAATAATACCAGATATGCCAAACTGAGATGAAGCATCTACAATACTATTGTTAGATTTCAAATAGTTGCCTGTGACAATATCAATGTTACCACCATTACCTTCATACGCTTGGGCAATTAATTTGGCATCATTATTCATGACTGAAAATTTTGGATTACTTAAATTTAAACCGCCACCATTGCCAACACCTTCCAAAACGCTGGTTGAAACTTGACTGTTATTAAGATAAGCCATTTTGTCAATATTAAGCGTGATTGCGCCGCCACCGCCACTAATTGAGCTTGTACTGACTTCTGAATTACTGGAAAGTTGCATGGTATCTGCATTAATCACAATACCACCCGCATCACCGCCGCGAATTTGCTTTATCCACTGACCATCAATATATAAAAAGCCATCATGTCGTCCGTTACCAATATCTGCTACTTTGACTAAATCTCCCGTCTGCACAGTTAAATTATCACGTTCGGCTAAATTATTAACGCGATAGGTTTCAGCTAAATTAATCCAATCTTGACCGGTGTAAATGCTATCGCCTTCGGGTAGATGTGCGATGTGTCCGGGCTTGGCAAGCGTTAACGCTTCTCGTGCAGCAACATCAGGAACTTCTAATACATTGCCATAACGTACCCAATCTGTTCCATCAAATACAAAACGTGCAGGTTGACCATCTTGAGCGATGGAAACATCGGCTTGAATTCCTGCAAATATATCAAGACTATCAGTGAGAGATTGCAATGCACCCATATCAGTAACTTGATAATATTTGACACGTAGTACATTAGTATCAAATTCAAAGAAGTCACCTACTGCAATAGTATTAACAACATACACGTAATCTGCTGCTTTACCATAACCTATGTCTTCAATATGAATCAAGGTACCGCTTGCATAAGGTAACGTATCAGTATCAAAATAAACCGATTCAGATAGAGTTGCATCAGGCTGTGTTAATACTATGCGGTTATTTTCATTAATTTGATGCCAATTGTTTCCAGCAGTTTCAGAGTTTGTATATACAAAACGTGCAGCTTGTCCATTACCACTGTTTGCTACCTGCACAATATTAGCATCGTTCGATAGCAGACCCGTATTCAATGTCATATTGATTTGCTCTGGTAACGCTTGCAACGCATTCACATCTACTACCTGCGTAATGGGCATAATATTGACCAACGTATCTCCGAGATTAATTTGATATATGGCTTTGCCATCGCCTACATCATTGGTTTTCACCACTGTACCCAAAACAATTATTTGGTCATCGCGTGTTTGTATATCATTAAAATTAAACTGATTATCCAATTCACTATTGGAGCGAACCAAAGTACGCTTATCTAATTCCAAACGTTCCACATTGAGTTCAATATTACCTGCTTTGCCACCACCTTGACTTGCAGTCACAATTTGTCCATTTTGAGCAAGACGTAAATATGGAGTATTAAGTTCGATATTGCCACTATTACCGCTGTCAGTAGTTTGGCTGGTAGATTGCGCATAAATGCCACTGACAGATTGATTATAATTGATAGGATTGAAATTAGATAAATATGCTTCTTGAGCCTCTAAAGGTTGTTGTAACACAATTTGTTGGCTATCACCTTGAATAATAATTTCTTCATTTGCCTGAATTTGAATATTACCACTGTCACTTGTGTTGTTAGTATTTGATTCAATTATTGCTCCATCGATAAGTGCAACAGAGTCTGCTTGAATTTTAATATTGCCTGCTTGTCCAGCATATTGACCTTGACTGCGAGCAGAAATAGCACTACCAAATCCATATCGGGTTTCACCATAGGGATTTACTCCAGATAGCTCAAGTTTTTGTACATTTAAATTGATATTGCCTGCTTGCAGACTGGATGTGCTGGGATGTAATGCTTCGCTACCCGCATCAATACGTCCACCATCTTCCAACAAAATACGTTGTGCTTGGATAGTTATATCTCCAGCCTTACCCGCCTCTCCATCGCTAAACACGTTGGAATAGATGCCAGTCTGCCAACCTTCTGCCGATGATGCGCCGCGTACCGTTAAAGAGTCTGCGAGTTGAAGCGAGATGTCACCCGCATTGCCTTCACCATAATGAGCAGTTATCAGATAAGCTCCATCTTCTAATAAAATATCATTGGCACGAATAATAATATCGCCAGAATCTCCTAGTGCTTTACTACTAGTAATTAATTGAACATTAAGACCATCACCGAGACCACCTAAATAGATGGATTCAGCTTCTATCGTAAATGTTCCAGCATTAGCACTGCCACCAGTGGTTGTCCCAATGCGAGTACCTTGTCCTATATTTAGTGTTTTAGCTTGTAAATAAAGATCACCAGCATCACCTGCTTGTCCATCGTCACCCCAAGTAGTAGAGAAAATAGAAGCATCAACAATATCTAACTGATTTTCTGCAATGAAACTAATGTCACCACCGCGCCCTGTACCATTAGTATTCGTAGAAAAAATACCAGAATAATCAAGGTTAACTTCAATATTTTGGGCTTGTAAATAAATATCACCAGCATCACCAACTGGTTGATTAAAAATAATAAGATTACCCGATTCAGTGTTTAAATGACTATGATTAAATAAATAAATAGCCTCTTTTGCTGTTAAGTGAATATCTGTACCATTACCTGTATTTAGTGTCCCACCATAAATGAAAGAGGCATTATCAAGCACAATGTTGTCGGCTTGGACATCAACCACACCACCATCTTGCTCACCTAGTACTTGTGCATCGATGCGGCTATTATCCATAATAAATTCACCAGCATGAATAAATACATTGCTCCCGTTACCTGTAGTACTGAGATAAGCCTTCTGTTCCATGCTAATCGTTGCACTTTGTAAGGCAGTATTTTCAATGCCTCCAACTGTTAAACTTACTTGACCTGCACCTTGTATTGCAGCTAAATTCAAACGACCACCCGGTGCATAGAGTTGGCTATTACGTTGATCATCTTTTGTTGATGCTCGTATAATGTCGGGGTCAAGATACTCTGGAAAATCTTCAAATACTAAATCATCCACCCCTTGACTAAGTTGAATATCGCCACCAATCAATGACAAGCTTTTACCATCAGGTACTTGCAACAAAGCACGAGGTGTTGCATTTTCTGTGAAGTTCAATTCACCGCGCCCATTTACTTCAATGCTGCCATGTGAATTATCCAAAAAGCCAAAGGATTCAATCGGCGCAGTAGTCAAAATATCTCGCTCTGGGAAACGGGCATGAAATTCACCATCATCAGA
>JAYQWJ020000365.1:0-3299 GCA_035829175.2 Candidatus Albibeggiatoa psychrophila | reverse complement strand
ACATTGGATAAAAAATTGGCTGATAAAATAAAACACTGATTTTTGATTAAAGAAACGTAACTTGGCATTGGCTGGGTTGCGTTTTTTTATTGCAAACAAAATTCAAATTAATATTTAAAAAAATTATTATATTTTATTCTCTGTTTTATTTATAATTGATTTATATTTAAGCGAATTAAAAAATAGAAAATGAAAACTTATATTATTGGTCGAGGAAAAAAAGCAGATATCATGCTTGTAGATGCTGATGAATCTGTCAGTAAGTGCCATGTGGAATTAGTAGAAGACAATGAAAGTAATTTATATCTAACTGACTGTGGAAGTTTAAATGGTACTTTTTTATGGAAAAATGGAGGATGGACTCAAATAAAACAAACTTATGTTAATGCACATAGCATCATTAGGTTAGGAATACATTATCAAATAAAGATAGAAAAATTGCTGACGTTCATTAATACAGATGCGTTGATTGATAATGTAGGAAACTCTATTATGAGAAACCCTGAAACAGGAGAAATCCTAAAAGGAAGTTAGTTATGCTCAATAATTTGGTCAATTTGAAATTTTTTCGATTATATAATTTTATTGGTGCAATTATTATTGCTGCTCTTTTTATTGGTATATTACCCCTTTTTTTTGATAAAAACTCTATAGGCGCAACGATATTATTAGATTATCATCAAAATAGTATTTTATATCCTTTTTCCGTTCAAAATATTATGTGGGTTGTCTTTTTTATTGGTTTAAGCGAATTATGGCTAAGATATTTACAAGGTCGTTTGGAAACTTATCAACTGTATTGTCATTATTTACCAGAAGATGAAAAAACCGTTTTACAAGCAAAAGATTTAGGAATAATTTATAAATATGTTAGGAGTTCTACTCGTCACTCTATATTATTTTTACCCCGATTAATTCAACGTATTATTTTGCAATTCCAAACCACACAGTCTGTAAGTCAAGCCAATACTCTCCTTAATTCAAGCCTAGAATTATATATGCACGAGATAGATTTACGCTATAACATGTTGCGTTATATTACGTGGTTGATTCCAACATTGGGCTTTATTGGCACAGTCATAGGTATTTCTGATGCGTTGCATTATGCAGGTGCGTATCCAAACCCTGAAGAATTACCATTGTCAGAATTAACGGCTCGTTTATCTGTTGCTTTTTACACGACGTTATTAGCTTTGTTGCAAGCGGCAATATTGGTTTTTTGTTTGTATTTGATTCAAGCGCGTGAGGAAATGGCTTTGAATAGAGCAGGACAGTATTGTTTAGATAACTTAATCAATCGTTTGTATTGCCCATAACATAAGGAATAATTGAAATGCCTATTTTTCGTGGCTCTGGTAATGATAAAAAAACTTTTCAGCGTGGAGAAGGTGGTGAAGTTAATAAAGGTGTTAATGATGAACCAGCAACTCGTCCCATGAATCCGCCAAATGAACCAGAAAACTCTGAGCCTGTTACTTCTACTAGCGATGAACCAAAAACGCAAATTCTTGGGGGTTGGAAGAAAGATAAACCATCGCCTACGCCAGAACCCGGTACTTCTGACCCTGTAGTGGGCTGGGTTGTGGTGGCGCAAGGTTATGGAAAAGGTAAATCTTTACAACTTGGCTATGGCATGAATAGTATTGGTCGTGGGCAAACTGCAAGAATTTGTTTAGAGTTTGGCGATGAAGCTATTTCTCATTCTGCACCTCATGCAATTATTACTTATGATCCTAAAGGCAGAAAATTTTATTTGCAGCATGGCGATGGTAAAAATTTGACTTATTTGAATAATGAGCCTGTATTAATGCCGACTCAATTGATGGGTGGTGAGCAAATTTCATTAGGTCAAACTGTTTTACGTTTTATCCCTTTATGTGGTGAAGACTTTGATTGGCAAGATGAAGCTGAATAAACATTATTTTGGACAACGTATTCAAGGTGAACGTTCTTACCAAGAAGATGATTTTGGGTTTGATAGTAGTCATCGTGATGATTTCTTAATGGTATTAGCTGATGGCATGGGTGGCTATGAAGGCGGTGCGTTAGCGAGTGAACGCTCTATTCAGGCGTTTATGGATGCTTATTATGTTTCAAGTGGAAATATAACACAGCGTTTAAAACATTCTTTAGGAAAAGCTAACGAACAATTAGCGTTGGAAAAGCAGTCTAATATAGCACTGAAAAATATGGGTTGTACATTCGTTGCGGTTGCAATCAGTTCAACTTCTATAGAATGGATTAGTGTTGGTGATTCGCCTTTGTGGTTGTTACGGGGAGGGCGTTTATATCGTTTGAATGCGGATCATTCTATGAAGCCTGAATTGCAAAAGCAGGTGGATGCAGGTGAATTAACCGCCGAGCAGATGAAAGTACACCCAGATAGAAATATGTTACGTTCTGCAATGATGGGAAGTGAGATTGAATTGATTGACCAAGCGCATAAAACCTTGGAAGCAGATGATAGAATTTTATTGGCTAGTGATGGTATTTTGAGTTTAACTGTTGATGAGATGAAACAGTTTTTAAATGAGTCAAAGAATGCAAAACAAGCTGTGAATGCTTTGTTAAGTGCGGTGGAAAATAAAGCGAAGTCTGGACAGGATAATACTACTGCATTGGTTGCTTATATACCAAATAAACAGTCTTTTACAATAACCGGCGGTGGTGAGCATGATTGGCGTTTAATTGTATTGTTAGCTATTTTGTTGTTGCATTTATTGTTTTGGATAGCGGTGCAAATACATTGGGTTAAGCCTGTAGATATATTAGAAAGTTTATTTCCGCATTCAACTGAACAATTAGATAATGCGAAAAAGCTTAAATCTCCTAATCAACAATCTGATAGTACAGAAGAATCTGAACTTTCCAATCAAGAACCTGATAATGTAGGAAAAACCAAACTTCCCAGTGAACAATCTGATTTAGATGACAATGAAGAACTTGAAGTACAAGATGATGTGAATGAGGATGAATCTGCGACTGATAAAAAAGTTGATTCGGATAAGAATAAAAAGCCTGATTCTGAGCAAGCAATTACAAGCAAAAACAAGGATGCAACAGTAAAAGAGCCTCTTACTCCTGATTCACCGTTCTAAAATTCTGATTCAAACCAAAGGAGTGCAAAACTTGTTTTGCGCAAAATTACATTAACTCTCGTTTAACTCTCGTTCTACGCACTGCGTAGAATGAGCCACTGACGCACTGCGTCAAATATGGTGGACGGCTGGTGCGTCCTGTGGCATGACGACGCGGTGCATCGTCACGAGGGTAATCCGAATTCACAGAATTTGAAAATT
>JAYQWJ020000364.1:0-2901 GCA_035829175.2 Candidatus Albibeggiatoa psychrophila | reverse complement strand
CATAAAAATTCGTACCAAAATAACCATTGTTTAAAGCTAAAATCTTAGATTAGTGCATAAAATACATCTTCAAACTAGATATTAGCTAATTTGCTGCTAAACTTTTGGCATATTTTATCGAAATTTACAGGATACAATTATGTTTTCCAAATATCACTGGCTCATTTACGGCTGCGTTTTGTGGCTGAATTTGGGGCAAAATGGGTGGGCGGTTGAAGAAATTGTTGAACCAATCAAGACCTTTTTAAGCACGGGCAATACGATAAGTCATACTGAATCCGTGACTAGTATTGCGTTTTCACCTGACAATCAATGGCTATTATCAGGTAGCAAAAACGGGACTATTAAACTGTGGAATGTCATCACAGGTCAAGAAGTGCGTACCTATCAACAGCAAAGTACGCCGATTACCTTGGTTGAGTTTTCGCCCAATGGTCAGCGCATTTTAATAGGCACATCCAATAAGCAATGGCTACTGCTCGACTTTAATACAGGCGATACGATTCAAACTCTGACAGATGTTTCAACCAATACCCTGACAGGTTACAACCCTCATGAAAGAGTGACGTTTGCACCTGATAGCTTGTCAATATTTATTGCCAATAAAGCGACGATTGAACAATGGAATCTGGAATCTGGCGTATTAATGCGTACTATTGCCAATGCGGCATTTCCTATTGATATTTCTGCTGATGGTCAATTCCTAGTCTCAGTTAATCAAAATTACTATACGCTAATTGATTATAACCAATCAACTGTGGTTCAAGTGTTTGATTTAACAAGCAGTCAAGTTGTACAAACCTTTACCGTGTTAGAGCCAACCGATAATCCACCTAAAACAGGAACAATTATCTCAAGTTTGCAATTTTCACCTGATGGTCAACAAATATTACAAGTTGCGAGTCGTTCATCAAGCAATGATGCGACAAAAATTTGGGATAGAACAACAGGTCAAGCCAGTGCGGTTTATTTAGATAAAATTGCAGATGTTGCGTATTTTTCAGCAGATGGTACGTGGGCTTTATTTGGTAATTTTGATGCGCCGATGGATGTTGTTGAGATTGCAACGGGCAATGTTGCACAAATTTTTGGGAATAATAATAGCGTGTCAAATGTGATTGCTGCACTGTCCGCAGATAGTCAAAAAGCCGCCTCGTTTGAACAAGAAAAACTCATTTTATGGGATGTGCTCACAGGTAATAAAGCCATTGTGTTTGAAGATGTTGAGACGACAACCGAGATTACACCGATTACGCGCTATGACTTGTCAACGGTGGCATTATCCGCTAATGGGAAATGGCTTGGATTTGCTGATAAATACGACAATGTCATCAGTTTGTTAGATACTCAATCAGGGCAAATTATCAAAATATTTGAGGGACATAGCGATGAAGTTCAATTGCTGAGTTTTACACCTGATAATCAACGTTTACTGTCTTTGGGCAAAGATAACATCCTAAAACAATGGGAAGTCGACACAGGTTTAGAAATTCAAAATTTTACCACTCAAGCCACGATTCTCAATATGGCTATTGCCCCAAATGCTCAACAATTATTGTTAGTCAAAGACGGTTTTTTAGAGTTGCAAGATTTGTCGAATGCGCTGATTTGGTCGCAAGCATTACCTGATGAAACCATTAACGCAACTGCATTTTCACCCGATAGCTCACAGATTTTAACTGCTGGCAGCAAGCTTGTATTACGTGATACCGCGACAGGTGACATTGTGCGAATTTTCCCGAATGAGAATGAAGTCAACTTAATTCAGTTTTTACCCAACGGACAATCATTTATTTCTGCGGATGAAACAGGCTTAATTTTATGGGATATTGCATCAGGGCAAGTGCTACGTCAATTAGGCAGTTTGGGTGTTCTTGAACGCATCTCTTCAATCTCTATTGCGCCTAATGGTCAATGGGTTGTCGTTGGTATTAGTGTTGCAGGTAATCCTTTTATACCCGCGATTGCATCAAGTGATTTTTCAATTCGATTGTTGAATCTTGAGTCTGGCGAACTTATTCGTACTTTCAAAGGTGTTTCTTCAAGTGGTTTGACCCGAAAAGCAGGTTTTGATTTTGTACGCTTTTCGCCACTAGGTAATTTTATCTATACAACCAGTTCAGGCTATTTTGATCACCACTTCAAAGGGATTAATAAATGGTATTCAGGCTTAGGCGCAGTTGCTGCACCTGAAACTAATACTTGTGTCGATGAACTATGTAAATATGAATTATCTATTACAGAAGCGGGTTTTTATATAGCCGAAGTCACCTTGCCTGTGGGTGAAACAGAAGGTCAATGGGGCTTATCTATTAATAACTCAAGCGGTTCAAACCCAAGTGGATTTAGTGCAGGTTCTGTATTACGTCGCAATGGCGAAGCACCGGGATTTATCAGTTTTTATCTCACCAAACCCACTGCCGTTAATTTGGAAGTAGTTGAATATCTTGGTAAATTGACTGAGTTGAGTGTTTCGGTGAAAAAAGATAATACCGATATTGTGTATGGACCTGTCACGATGCAAATTGACACCATCAATCAAACCAATGTGTTAGAAGCAGGCTATTATGTGGTCACTGTTTCTAGTTTGGTCGGTGGCGAACGTAGCTATGTTGGTGTTGGGGTCTATGGCGACAATATTCAAAGTAATGTGGATGTTGGCGGTATGATTGATAACAACACGGGTTTAGGCTTTATTGGCTTTTTGGTTACTGAACCGATGGATGTGCAATTTAATTTGTTTTACGGCGGTAATTATAATCGTCTTGGTGCGACGGATTTGAAATTGGAAATCTTGCGTAGTTTAGATGATACACGACAATCTATCTGGTCTTCAGATACTCAATAATCAATAGCTTAAGGGGGTGTTTGTTGTTATGACATGCACCCCTATTTAGCTGA
>JAYQWJ020000363.1:0-4336 GCA_035829175.2 Candidatus Albibeggiatoa psychrophila | reverse complement strand
ATTTTATCCACTGATAGAATTGCCTTATCTTATTACACTTCTTTTTTCTACCCATCTGTAGGTGGTATTTATGACAATGGCCATTTCAGGTGTGCTGGTACATGCTGATAACGCGCAAATCAATCATGTTCAACAGCAACTCTCGCAAATCAACGGTGTAGACATTCACACCACAACCGATGACGGACGCATTATTGTGACCTTAGAAAGTGATGATGGTTACAATATGGCAGACACCATGGCAGCGTTTAACCAAATTCCGGGCGTATATTCGACTGCAATGGTTTATCAATACAGTGATGACGATCTCGACGAACAAGAAACACAGGAGGGCATGACGCTATGAAACTCACACGGCGTAGTTTTATCAAATCCCAAGCAGCAGCAGCAACCGCAGCAGCCGCAGGGGTTTACCTACCAACCACCACCGCAGAAGCCGCTTCTAACAAAATCCGCTGGGATAAAGCCCCTTGTCGATTCTGTGGCACGGGCTGTAGTGTCTTAGTCGGCACAAAAGAAGGACGTGTAGTCGCAACCCAAGGCGATCCTGATGCACCTGTGAATCGTGGTCTAAACTGCATTAAAGGTTATTTTTTATCCAAAATCATGTACGGCAAAGACCGTTTAACCACGCCTTTATTACGCATGACCAACGGCGAATATGACAAAGAAGGTGAATTCACCCCTGTCAGTTGGGACAAAGCCTTTGACGTGATGGCAGAAAAATGGAAAACCACGATTAAAGAAAAAGGCGCGGATGCCGTTGGCATGTTTGGCTCTGGTCAATGGACAATTTTCGAAGGTTACGCCGCATCAAAATTATATAAAGCAGGTTTCCGTACCAATAATATCGACCCGAATGCACGGCATTGCATGGCTTCTGCGGTCGCGGGTTTTATCCGTACCTTTGGTGCTGATGAGCCGATGGGCTGTTATGACGATTTAGAACACGCTGATGCTTTTGTGTTGTGGGGTTCTAACATGGCGGAAATGCACCCGATTTTATGGTCGCGCCTAACTGATCGTCGTTTAACAGGTGACAATGTTAAAGTCGCGGTGTTATCAACTTTTACCCACCGTTCGTTTGATTTAGCCGATTTAGGCATGATTTTTAAACCACAAACTGATTTAGCCATTCTCAATTACATTGCGAATTACATTATTCAAAATGGCAAAGTCAACGAAAAATTCTTAGACACCAACGTCAATTTCCGTCGCGGTAATACTGACATTGGTTACGGTTTACGTCCAGAGCATCCAAAAGAACAAGCCGCTGTCAATTCAGATAAAGTGGGCGGTTCTACTCCGATGAATTTTGAAGAGTTCAAACAATTCGTATCAGAATACACGGTTGACAAAGCACATGAAATCTCTGGCGTACCGATTCCTGAATTAGAAGCTTTAGCGAAAATCTACGCTGATCCTGATATTAAAGTCACTTCTTACTGGACAATGGGTTTTAACCAACATACTCGTGGTACGTGGGCGAATAACTTAATTTATAACATCCATTTATTAACAGGCAAAATCTCCGAACCCGGAAATGGCCCATTCTCGTTAACGGGTCAACCTTCTGCTTGTGGTACAGCGCGTGAAGTCGGTACGTTCGCACACCGTTTACCTGCTGATTTAGTGGTGAAGAAAAAAGAACATCGTGATTTCGCGGAAAAAGTCTGGAAATTACCCGAAGGCACAATCCCTGCAAAAGTCGGTTATCACGCGGTATTACAAAATCGGATGTTGAAAGACGGCAAATTAAATGCGTATTGGGTGATGTGTAACAACAACATGCAAGCCGCTGCCAATATCAACGAAGAAGTTTACCCCGGTTATCGTAATCCTGATAATTTCATCGTGGTTTCAGACCCTTATCCCACTGTAACAGCCATGGCAGCCGATTTGATTTTACCAACTGCAATGTGGGTAGAAAAAGAAGGCGCGTATGGTAATGCAGAACGTCGTACCCAATTCTGGCGACAACAAGTCGATGCACCGGGCGAATCAAAATCCGATTTATGGCAATTGATGGAATTCTCCAAACGTTTCACTGTGGAAGAAGTTTGGCCAGAAGAATTAATCGCTAAAAAACCTGAATTACGCGGCAAAACCTTATTTGATGTGTTGTATGCCAATGGTCAAGTTGATAAATATCCAGCCGATACAGTCACCGATGGTGCAGGCAATGAATATCATAACGATGAAATGGATGCGTTTGATTTTTATCCACAAAAAGGCTTGTTTGAAGAATATCGTTTATTCGGTTTAGAAGGGCCTAAGAAAGGACATGAATTAGCGACATTTGACCAATATCATCAATCACGCGGTTTACGTTGGCCAGTCATCGATGGCAAAGAAACTTTGTGGCGGTATCGTAAAGGCTATGATCCGTATGTCACAGGCGATCGTGAAGTTGAATTTTATGGCAAGCCAGACGGTAAAGCAGTGATTTTCGCTCTACCTTATGAGCCTGCTGCTGAAGAACCAGATGAAGAATTTAATTTATGGTTAGTCACAGGTCGAGTGCTTGAGCATTGGCATTCAGGTTCGATGACTCAGCGTGTCCCAGAATTGTATCGCGCGTTCCCAGATGCGGTGATTTTCATGCACCCAGAAGATGCGAAAGAACGTAAATTGCGTCGTGGCATGTCGGCTAAAATTTTAAGTCGTCGTGGTGAAGTCGTTGCCAATATCGAAACCCGTGGACGTAACAAGCCACCGCGTGGTGTGGTGTTTATTCCTTGGTTTGATGCGCGACGTTTAGTCAATAAATTGACCTTAGATGCGACATGTCCGATTTCTAAAGAAACGGATTATAAAAAATGTGCGGTCAAAATTGAGCGAGCGTAATCTCTCATGGCTGTTAAGAAAACTGCAAGTCGCCGAGATTTTTTAGTTGGTTTAGCACAAACCGCGTGTGGCGCATCATTGTTGGGTTTAGGTGTTTCGCTGTTGAGTCAACAGTCCAGTGCTTTGCCTGCTCATGCTGTGCGTCCACCGGGGGTTAAAAATGAAGCTGATTTTCTTTCGGCTTGTATTCGCTGTGGCTTATGTGTGCGTGATTGCCCTTACGATACGCTGAAATTGGCGGAATTGGGTGAGGATGTGGCTGTGGGTACGCCTTATTTTCATGCGCGGGAGATTCCTTGTGAGATGTGTGAGGATATTCCGTGTGTGAAGGCTTGCCCAACCGCTGCACTTGATCCCGAGTTAACCAATATTGATGATGCACGTATGGGTTTAGCGGTGTTGATTGACCAAGAGGCGTGTTTAAATTTCTTAGGTTTACGTTGTGAAGTGTGTTATCGGGTTTGTCCTGTGATTGATAAAGCGATTACCTTAGAAACCCATCATAATCAACGTAGTGGCGCACATGCAGTGTTTATTCCCACCGTCCATTCGGAATACTGTACGGGCTGTGGGAAATGTGAAAAATCCTGTGTGTTAGACATCACCGCAATTAAAGTATTACCCACAGCGTTAGCCAAAGGCGAATTAGGCAAACATTATCGATTAGGTTGGGAAGAGCAGGAAAAAGCAGGCAAATCATTATTACCTGATGTCTTGGATTTACCTGATCGTTTACCGACGGTGGAGGGTTCATAAATGGCTGGTCGAAATTGGTTAGTCGCCCATCGTTGGTTGTTGCTACGCCGCATGAGTCAGTTAGGCATTTTAGGTTTATTTCTGCTCGGTCCTTGGGCTGGGATTTGGATTGTGAAAGGCAACTTAACCTCCAGCTTAACCTTAGATGTATTGCCATTGACTGACCCTTATGTGTTATTGCAAACCTTTGTCGCGGGTCACGCCATCGCTTCAACTGCATTCATCGGCGCGTTGATTGTCATTGTGACGTATATGTTAGTCGGCGGTCGGATGTACTGTAGTTGGGTTTGTCCAATCAATATGGTCACGGACTTGGCGCAATGGTTACGCGATAAATTACGCATCAAAGGCAGCAGCATCGTATTGAATCGGAAATTTCGTTATTGGGTGTTTGCCATGACGTTAATCGCCACATGGATAACAGGGCAGTTAGTTTGGGAATTTGTAAACCCTGTTTCAATATTGCATCGTGGTTTGATTTTCGGTATGGGTTTCACAGCGGCAGTGGTTTTCGCAGTTTTCATTTTTGATTTACTCATCAGCCGTCGCGGTTGGTGTGGACATGTTTGCCCTGTTGGGGTGTTTTACAGTTTATTGGGACGCACCGCATTATTACGCATCAACGCTTATCAAAAACAAAAGTGTGATGATTGTATGGATTGTTATCAAGTTTGTCCTGAACAACAAGTGATTAAGCCTGCTTTAAAAGGGGCGGAAACAACGTGGATTCATG
>JAYQWJ020000362.1:0-2182 GCA_035829175.2 Candidatus Albibeggiatoa psychrophila | reverse complement strand
ACTGCTTTCAGGATGGGTATAGGTATAATTGAAATAAGCAGTGATATCATCCAAACCTTTCGCAAAATGAGCAAAAGACCATTTAGAACGATACTCCAAACCCCAAATGTCGCGCGTACCTGCATTTTCAGCTTCTTCTTTAATCACATCGGTATAATGTGAAGCATATAAAGACCATTCTTGCCATAAGTTATCAGTGTGATACATCGCAATAAATTCTAAATTTTGGACTTTTTCTGGCTGTAAATCAGGATTTGCAGAACGGTCGGACCAACCTCCCCATAAAAGTATTGGCGCAGGTTCTTGGAATGCTTTGCCATATAAGGTTTTAAATGTCCAGTCTTGATTGTAATGATAAATAGCTGCCACACGCGGATTAATCACGCTACCATACATTGAGTTGTGGTCATAACGTAGCCCTAAATTAAACCGCCATGCGTTCCGATCTAAAATCGCTTGCACATAACCGCCAATATCACGGACATTGGTTAAGTTGTAATCTGGCATTTCACCGGGAACGGGCGGAATATCATAAGTGAGGTCAGTGCTATGCCCAATACCACTACCTATTTCTGCGGTAGAACTGATAGCAGAATCCCAATATCCGGGAATATCATAGCGTTTAGTCAACTCTTTATCTTCGTATTTCAAACCTGATGATAATAATAAATCTTGAGTAAATTTATATTCAAATTCTTGCTTAAACAACCAGCTACTACTTGCTGAATTCCATTGAGTATAACTGATAAAGGAAGCATCTTCGCCATCGGGTTCAGCTTCTGCCCAATATCCATAACGTCGATTTTCTCGATATAACACCAAGCTTTGACTTTTTAAATCTTCGGTTAAATCTGTTTTATATTTAGCATAATATTGATTACTATCTTTACTCCAAAAACCATTATTTTGTGCCCGATCCGCTGCAAAATAAGGTCCATAACCTTCTTTAACTTTCCAATGAATAATGCCTAATTTCAAACCTTTATAACTTAAATCTGCTAATACGCCATGGTCTTTAGTTGGATCGTAATAATGATCTAAATATTCGCCTTGATGCTCGATATTGTTAATCTGACCCCAAATTTGTTCACTGCCATATAATGAATTACTTAAATAGCCATAACGATCACTAAAATCAGGTTCATCGCTGTTAAATTGCTGGGCAGAAATAGAAAAACTCAAATCGTCAGCCAGTTTTCCTTTTATCGTTGCATCGACACTTTTAGAATTAAAACTACCAATCGAAGCTGCGATACTGCCTGTGATTTCACCCACATCCAATTTGCTCCCATCATCTGTAATAATATTCACCACACCCAGAAACGCATTAGGTCCATAAACTGCACCCGCAGGCCCATATAATACTTCAATTCGTTCAATATTAGACATGGGATATTGACGACTTAACATTGCATCATGTGCCCACAAAGTATTATCAACAATGCCATTGACCATAAATAAAGTACGAGTGGTAAAAGGCGTGCGATAACCACGTTGATGAGATGAGGAGTAGACCATTCCATTCACAATCGTGACATCAAATCCCGGTAAGTCTTCTAAAACTTCAACAATATTGCTATAACCACGCTGTTGAATCTCTTGCTTTGTCACAAGAATCATGCTGGCAGGTGCATCAATAAGGGTTTCTTTCGTACCAGATGCGGTTTCTATAGTTACATTCATCAAGCCGCTCAATCCTAAAGTCATTAGGTCTTCTATTGATAGCAATTCATCTTCAGCAATCGCAACGAAGGGTAAAGAAAAAATAAGCCAAATAAAAAAATAGATCGATTTCTGCAATTTTTGCATTATGAAACTCCTTTTTGCACCACTGTTATATTATTTAGAGCATTTGACATATAAATTCGTAAAGCTTCCAACAAACAACTTTTACCAAATATTAACACGATTAAATTTTTCTATCTCAAGCTGTTTAAATACTCACATTGAGCAGGTAAATTCTCAATTTTTTTACAAATTAAAGATAAGAAATTAAAGATAAGCTTGAAGTCGTTGATTTATTGTTCTACAAAATTTTATCTGCGTAAGCTGAATGAGTTAATGGGTTTACCAATATTACCTCAAATAAAAAACAAAAACTTTCGTTTGCTGCAATAATTATTTATCGTCCAGAATTTTTTTCTGGTTAACTCAGGTTACACAAGGCGAAGCAAATAGATTG
>JAYQWJ020000361.1:0-7311 GCA_035829175.2 Candidatus Albibeggiatoa psychrophila | reverse complement strand
TTTTAAATTATATGTGGAATGTCGGAGAAAGTGTCCGAACCATTAATTTTTAAGCAGAAAGGAAATTTAAGAGGCTTTTTATCTTACCATATCGGATAATATGGCAAGGTATCATATCAATCAACGCTTGATACAGAAATCGATTCCATACCAAGCTGATGGTTTTATAAACTTAATTTATTTTCTAAATAATGGATATTAACTCCACCTTTTTGAAAATTAGGATCACTGAGTAAATCCCGATGCAATGGTACATTGGTTTTGACACCATCCACAATAATCTCATCCAGCGCAGTACACATCCGACGCATCGCAGAATGACGATTATCACCAAAGACGATTAATTTGCCTAACAATGAATCATAGTAAGGCGGTACGGTATAACCTGAGTAAATATGCGTATCCACACGAACCCCAGGCCCTCCGGGTGCATGATAGCGGGTAATTTTTCCGGGAGAAGGTAAGAAAGTCACAGGGTCTTCTGCATTCACGCGGCATTCAATGGCATGACCTTTGATTTTAATGTCTTCTTGTTTATAACCGAGTTTTTCACCGCCTGCGATTAACAATTGCTCGCGCACTAAATCCACGCCTGTAATCAATTCAGTGACGGGGTGTTCAACTTGAATTCGGGTGTTCATTTCAATGAAGTAAAATTCATCATCTTCATATAAAAACTCGAATGTGCCTGCACCCCGATAATTAATTTCACGACAAGCTTGCGCACAACGTTCACCAATTTTCTGGCGTATTTCTTCACTTAAACCGGGGGCGGGGGCTTCTTCAATTAGTTTTTGATGACGACGTTGAATAGAGCAATCACGTTCGCCTAAATGAATCGCATTCCCCTGTCCGTCTGCTAGCACTTGAAACTCAATGTGACGTGGATTTTCTAAATATTTTTCCATGTACACTTGGTCATTGCCAAATGCTGCGGCAGCTTCACTTTTAGTCAATGAAATTGCATTGTGCAAGGTTGCATCACTGCGTACAACTCGCATTCCACGACCACCACCACCGCCTGCGGCTTTAATAATGACAGGATAACCAATGTCACGCGCCAATTGAGAATTTTTATCTTTATCCTCATCTAATACGCCTTCAGACCCCGGTACACACGGTACACCCGCTTTACTCATTGCATTGATTGCAGAGACTTTATCACCCATCAAACGAATCGTATCAGGAGTAGGTCCAATAAAGGTAAAACCACTTTTTTCAACTTGTTCAGCAAAGTCTGCATTCTCTGCTAAAAAGCCATATCCCGGATGAATTGCAACCGCATCAGTCACCTCCGCTGCACTAATCACCGCTGGGATATTTAAATAACTTTGCGCAGAATTAGCAGGACCAATACACACTGATTCATCAGCTAAACGTACATGTTTTAAATCACGGTCAGCAGAAGAATGAACAGCAACAGTACGAATACCTAACTCACGGCACGCTCTTAAAATGCGTAAAGCAATTTCTCCACGGTTGGCAATGACAACTTTCGACAGCATGTCCTTATCCTTTTTATTCAATTACAAACAATGGCTGTTCGTATTCGACGGGCGCACCATTCTCAGCCAAGACTTTAATTACTTTACCTGATTTATCGCTGGTAATTTGATTTAATATCTTCATTGCCTCAATAATACATAATGTATCACCTTCTTGAACCATTTGTCCTTCTTCTACAAACGGTGAATTATTGGGTGACGGAGAACGATAGAACATGCCAACCATTGGAGATGTGACAACATGACCTTCAGGGTCGTCATCAAACTCGTCAGGATTCTCATGAACGACTTTTCCTGAATTCATCATGGATGCGTCATGAGTTGGGATCGCGACAGGCATCGCTGTAGGTAATTGTGGTATACCTGTGCTAGTTGGGTAACGGCTAATGCGTACTGAATCATCACCTTCGTGAATTTCAATTTCAGCAACGCCTGATGACTCAATAATTTCAATCAGTTTTTTTACTTTTCGAATGTCCATACAACTTATCTCGAATTCGATAGAATGGAAAGGGCTGCTTGCAATGCCAACGTGTAACCGTGTGCTCCTAAGCCTGTTATCACTCCAACTGCAATATCGGAAAAATAGGAATGATGACGAAAGGGTTCTCGTGCATAAACATTAGATAAATGCACTTCGATAAAGGGTATTTTGACCGCAAGTAGTGCATCGCGTAATGCCACGCTGGTATGGGTAAATGCAGCAGGATTAATAATAATAAAATCTGTTTGGTGACGTGCTGCGTGGATTTTTTCAATCAACGCATATTCGGCATTGGTTTGGAAAGTTTCTAATTCATGTCCCTGTGCCAGATTAACCAGTTCCGTATTGATGGCATCTAAATGGGTGCTTCCATAATGCCCGGGCTCACGTTCACCTAGTAAATTTAAATTCGGCCCATGAAGTATGAGTAATTTAGACATAAGTTTATCTTGCTGTTAGTGCATGACTATACGACAAAATTACTGCGTATTATACCACATGTTGTATTTTTACGTCAGTATTTGTTGTATTTTTCTCATCAATAATGCTATTTGGAATCGATACCCTATCATTTGTATTTGAATGGGCATCCTCGTTAATCCTGCTTACCATGGTATAGCAACTCCCATGCAAACAAACGACATATTGTACTAAATTGAAATGAATTAGTCGCTAACTGTGTTGAAAAAGCTGTAACAGTCTTACCTTATATAAGATAAGTTGAATTGTTAAAGTATTGTCTGGAATAGCAGAGGATATAATAAGGCTATTTACATTTAAATCAATTTGAGTCATATTTTTATTTTCCATACAAACCTCAGTAACATTTTAAATCTACAATATAAATGCAACGATTACGCTGTAAAATAGTATTTCAGCATATTTTAATATAACTTTATTTTTCAAGACTTCGCAGATATTTTTTTATTCATATTGTTTTTTAGCACTTATCAAAATAGCCCTTTTTTTTCAATTAAATAAAAACTTTATCTTGGTACTATATTTGAATCTAACTCATCACTAAATTTATAAAAAAATATTAACTAATACATTGTATTTCAGGGTATTTACTATGAAGGTATCAACATTATTCCAAACAAAATGGGCAAGTTGTATTTATACTTTGCTTATACTTTTTATCCATTCTAACGCTCAAGCAAATGATTTAGACATTGTACGTTTACAACAACAAGCTTTAATTGGATTAGAGTTAAGCGATTTATTAGATATGGATGTGACATCAGCGTCGAAAAAATCCCAAAAATTATCCGAGTCTGCTAATGCTATCTTTGTTATTACTCAAGATGATATTCGCCGTTCAGGTGCGACCCATGTTGCGGATGTGTTACGCATGGCACCGGGCTTACAGGTATCAAGAATAAATAGTTCAACTTGGAGAGTATCAGCTCGTGGCAGTTTTAACGGCTTATTTGTGAATAAATTATTAGTTTTAGTCGATGGACGTAGCGTATACAACATGCAAATTGCAGGGACTTTGTGGGAAAGCTTAGACGTATTATTAGAAGATATTGAACGAATTGAAGTCATTAGAGGTTCAGGCGGGGCATTATGGGGTGCAAATGCGGTGAATGGCATTATCAATATTATTACCAAATCATCTCAAGATACCCAAGGTTATTTACTCACGGTGGGTGCGGGTACTGTTGAATCAGGTTTTGTACATTTACGTTATGGCGGCGAACTTGGTGAAAACACTACATTTCGGGTATATGCTAAAAACGCAATGCGAGATGATTTAGAACAAGGGACGCGCCCCGACCGTTGGCAGATGCAACAAACAGGTTTTAGAGCAGATAGTCAGCTTGATACAAGTACATCGTTAACATTGCAAGGTGATTTTTATGATGCTCGAACGGGTGATATAAGCTGGAGAACAGGTGGCGCGATAGACTCCCATTTTTTGGGTAAAAACCTTTTAGCACGTTGGGCACATGAAACTACTGACAACTCAAAATGGACAGGACAGTTGTATTATGATCATGCAATGCAATCGCAATCTCCTTATGGCGTTGATAATCATGTTGTGGATTTCGAGTTACAACATCAGTGGCGCATTTCAGAACAGCAAGAATTTTTATGGGGCATAGGCTATCGCTGGTTATACAGCAAAATACATCCTGATTCATTATTGGCTCGCGCATTATTAGGACAACATGATGAAGTATTTAGTAGTTTTATTCAAAGTGAAACCCATTTTTTTGACCACAAGGCTCGTCTGATCACAGGGGTTAAATTTGAGCATAATGATTATACAGGAATAGAAATACAGCCTAATATCCGCTTTTTATGGCATCCAACGGATGAGCGATCTTATTGGGCAGCAATTTCACGAGCCGTTCGCACACCATCGCAAGTTTCTCATAGTATTCAGGCTACTTATGATTTATTACCGAATAATAATCCTTTTTACCCCATTCCATTGAATTTGCAATTAGAAGGCAATAATCAACTCAATTCAGAATTTAATATTGCCTATGAATTAGGGTTTCGGCAACAATGGGAAGAATATTTATCATGGGATGCTACGGTGTTTTATAATGATTATAAAGGGCTTATTGTTCGGTCTATTAACTCTTACCCTGACTTAGCGAATGGACGTATTGTTGCATCGAGTAACTATTATCATGGAATGGATGCAAAAACTTATGGATTAGAAAGTAACTTAAATTGGCTGAATTCATGGGGACAAACCCAGTTAAGTTATCATTTTATTAATATTGAAATCGATAAATATCAGGATGTAATTTCTAGCTATGAAAATGTGGAAAAAACTGTGCCTGAGCATCAAATCTCATTACGCCATCATTTTGACTTAGGTTCTGGCTGGGAATCTGATTGGTGGTTACGTTATATCACCGATGCGGTTGGTACGGATGCCAGTAATCGGATTGATGGTTATGTGAGTTTAGATATTCGCTTAGCTTGGCAGGTAGACGAGCATTTAGAAGTTTCTTTAGTCGGACAAAATTTACTGGATAAACAGCATCCTGAATATTTTCCAGGTATTTTCACACCTTTAATCACAGAACTGCCACGCAGTATTTATGGACAAGTCCGTTTAGAGTTTTGAGGAGAACACAAATTTAAACAAGCTTGAACAGGTGCAAAAGAACGGCGGTGAATCGGTGTTACGCCATATTGTTGTAAGGCAAGACGATGTTGTTTGGTTGGATAACCTTTGTGTTGGGCAAAACCATAATTTGGATATTGTTTGTCTAATTCGCACATTTCATTATCGCGTGCCACTTTTGCAATAATCGAGGCGGCACTAATTTCTGCAACTAAACCATCGCCTTTAATAATCGCTTGAGTTGGATAAGGCAATTCTGGGCAAAAATTACCATCGACAACCACATATTCAGGTTCTATCGTTAAGTTTAAAACCGCACGACGCATGGCTAATAAACTGGCTTGTAAAATATTCAGTGCATCGATTTCTTCCACTTCTGCTCGACCTAATGCCCACGCTTTGGCTTTTTGCTGAATTTCAATTGCGAGCAATTCACGTTTTTTATGTGATAATTTTTTGGAATCATTTAAGCCTATTATCGGTTGTTGCGGGTCTAAAATCACGGCGGCAGTGACGACTGCACCTGCTAAAGGCCCACGTCCTACCTCGTCAACACCTGCTAAAATTAAATTATGGGGAATTGATGCTAAATCATGTTGAGATGAGTTGAGTGTTTTTTTCATTAGGCTTGATAAGTATGAAAGGAGTTTAAAACGGTTTAATTCTGAGCAAAAATGGCTTAAATTGTCTCTAAAATGCCAAACAGGAGCGCGTTAACACCCCTGCTTAGTTCAATATTTAACGCTTATAAATCACCAACGTGACTTGATAAGTAGCTAGCAACACCGTCTGGTGTATCTTTCATGCCAGCAGAACCTTCTTGCCAACCCGCAGGACAAACTTCACCGTGTTGTTCGTGGAATTGTAACGCATCAACCATACGCAACATTTCATCAATATTACGACCTAATGGTAAATCATTAACCACTTGATGACGAACCATGCCTTCTTTATCAATTAAGAATGAACCACGGAAAGCCACTGCACCGTCAGGTGTTTCAACACCATAATCTTTAACGATTTGATGTGTCATATCAGCCGCTAAAGTATAACGAACTTGACCAATACCGCCTTTTTCTACTGGAGTATTGCGCCATGCGTTATGCGTAAAATGAGAATCAATCGATACGCCAATAACTTCAACATTACGTTTTTGGAATGCGTCTAAACGTTTGTCAAAAGCGATTAACTCAGAAGGACAAACGAAAGTGAAGTCTAAAGGATAAAAGAAAACAACTGCATATTTGCCGCGAGTGGCTTCAGAAAAACTATAACTATCTACAATTTCACCATTACCTAATACCGCTGGAACTGTAAAATCTGGAGCTTTACGTCCTACTAATACACTCATGTATCTCTCCTAATGTTTAATAATATAGAACCGATTTGACATCTTTAATTGGAACAGCCGTTTAAAAAATGTATAACGACCAATATATGTGTTTTTTTGGGATATGCAATAGAAATAGTTAAAAAAGTCCTAACAATCATGCTCACTTTTCGCAACACAGGACTTGTTTCGCTGTTTTCAGCATTTCCGTACGATATTCTTCAACCGCTAAAATTTGTTTTGTGATTTGTTGCCAACTCGATGCCGTATCAAACTGTGAGAATTTATCTGATAATTGGCTTAACGCGGTGGGTTGCGCTTGTGGGTGTAATTGCTGGGCAAAAATATCGGTCATTGCCGTGCGCATGGTTTCCATTTCTAAAATATCATCCAATACATCCGACCATAGCATATCACGGGTTTCAATAATTTGGGTTTTTAACGGTTTAACCAACTGAATAGAAGAACTGTTATTTGATGTAGCAGGTGGTGAAAATTGCCGAGACATGAACTGTAAATTATCATTCCAAGCTTCCCCTAGCTGCAACAAATCTTGACCAATAAATGCCCACTGACTGTTTTGATAATGAACTTGTATTTCTAATTCTAATTGCTCAGGAATCGGTCGATTATTTTGATGCTCAGCTTTGATGTCTTCCATGGTTTTAGGTCTATTTTCAGGCAGTTTTTTGGTCGGATTTTCAAATGCTGTTTCAGTTCTTGAGCCTTTATAAGGTATTGCGGGATGATTCATCGTATTATTTTTAAAAGTGGTTTCAGTATTTGGATTGAAATTGGGATTGGGATTGGGATTGGGATTAGAATTGAAATTGGGGTTGGGATTAGAATTGAAATTAGGGTTGGGGTTGGGGTTGGGATTAGAATTGAAATTGGGGTTGGG
>JAYQWJ020000360.1:0-3803 GCA_035829175.2 Candidatus Albibeggiatoa psychrophila | reverse complement strand
CTTTAATAGCGGATAATTATATGATGATATTAAAATGGCTTTGCGGTTTGAGCTTGATCGTGTTATTGGTTGCTTGCGGACAACAACAAGAAACTGAACAACAATATAAACCTGAGTTTGGTAATAAAACCAACTCGCAGAAAGAAGAATATATTTTTGGGGTTCACCCTTTACATAATCCGAAACAATTACAAGTGGTGTATGCTCCTGTTGCTGATTATTTAAGCCAACACTTTGATAATATACAATTCCGCTTGGAAGCATCCAGAAATTATGCGGCTTATGAAAAAAAACTATACGCAGGCAAATTTCACTTCGCATTACCTAATCCCTATCAAACTATCAACGCTGAAGATAAAGGCTATGTTATTTTTGGCAAAATGAGTGATGATGAAAATTTTCGCGGTATTTTTATTACACGTAAAGACAGCCCTCTTAAGCAGCCAATTGATTTAAAAGGCAAAGTCGTAAGCTATCCTGCACCAACGGCATTAGCTGCAACCATGCTTCCCCAATATTTCTTACATACCAATGGTATTGATGTTAATCAAGATATTGAGAATTTATATGTCGGTTCGCAAGAATCCTCGATTATGAATGCCTATTTGGGTAAAGTGGCGGCGGCGGCTACATGGCCTTTACCTTGGAAAATCTTTGTAAAAGAAAAACCTGACTTTGCAGCTGAGTTAGAAGTCAAATGGGAAACACAGACTTTACCTAATAATGGTTTGATGGTTCGTGCAGACGTGCCAGCCGATATTGCGCAAAAGGTCTCTAATTTGCTTTTTACTTTGCATGAAAATGCGGCGGGTCAAGAAATTTTAGCGCGGATGCCATTATCTAAGTTTGAAGCTGCGGATCATAAAACTTTCCAAGTTGTGAGAGATTTTATTCAAACCTTTACCCAAGAAATTAGATCGCCACAGAGTGATTAATGCCCGAAAATAAATCAGCATTGCAATAAGGTAAATCGTTGTTAATATTGTAATTTTTCAGGATAAATATTTAAGTTTACAACATGCTCAACCCATTCTAAACCCGAGCATATTAAACAACCTCCAGTTCAACATGAGAATTTATATATTTTAAAAATCAACTATATAACCCCTTTTTTAGCTTCAATTTTTTCTCACATCAAATTGTTTTTAAAAAGAAAATTATATTGAACTCAAGCTTAACAATACTTGAGTACAGTTTTTAAAATATTCCGTTATTTCTGTAAGTTATAAACATTATTTTGTAACTTTATGTATTGAAATTATTTTTGACGTACAGGATTAAGGACTGTTATGGCAAGTTTGCACCGAAGACCCCCAATAAACCCTTGGCAATCTATTCAATCTTGCTGTAGTCGATTGTTCAGTAAAAATATATATCAATGGGTTGCAAGTCCTGCTCAAAAGTTTGCCCATATTATTAATCGTTACTGGCATCGCTCTATTCAGCGGCAACTGGTACTTGGTATTGCTTTAGTCCATGCAGTGTTGATGACGATTTTTATTTTGGATTTAACTGAACGCGAACGTCATTTTTTACAAGAGCAAAGTGTGCAACAAGCTGTCGCCTTATCCGAAATGTTGGCTGCTAATAGTAGCTCATGGGTATTAGCAAGTGATGTCGTGGGTTTGGGTGAAATACTAAGCTCCCAAAAACGTTATCCCGGTTTGGACTCCGCAATGGTGATTTCTAACCGAGGACAAGTTTTAGCGCATACTAATACTGGATTAATTGGTCAATATCTTAATGATAATACCAGTGATCAACTATTACATCGTGCAAATACTGAAGTAAAACCAAAAACACAAATATTATGGAAAACAACTAGTTATTTGGACATTGCATCACCTATCATATCCTCAGGTCAATTGATTGGCTGGGCTAGAGTCGCTATTTCTAACCGTATCGTTGAAGAAAATTTACAAGTTGTGAGCCGAAATGGTTTGTTATATACCATATTAGCGATTTTAGTCGGTATTATATTTGCGATATTCATGGCACGCGGCTTAACTTCAGGTATTAAACATCTACTTGATGTGACAGAGAAGGTGAGGCTAGGTGAACGCCAAGTACGTGCGGATGAAACACGTTATGGTGAAGTAGGACGTTTAGGCGTTGCATTTAATGAAATGGTGATTGCAATTGAACAATCTGACCATGATTTAACCATTGCTAAAGAGGCGGCCGAAAAAAGTAATCATGCTAAAAGTCAATTTATTGCCAATATGAGCCATGAGCTAAGAACGCCATTAAATGCGATTATTGGTTATAGTGATATGTTGCAAGATGAATTAGATGACGATGACATAGAAGTAGAAGAGGTCGCGGCAGATTTGGTTAAAATTAATGCGGCAGGTCGGCATTTACTCTCTCTTATCAATGATATATTAGATTTATCCAAAATTGAATCGGGTAAAATGGAAATCTATAATGAGACATTTGATATTCACAAAACATTGGAAGAAGTCATTATTACTGTAGAAGTTTTACTAGAGCAACGTAGTAATCGTCTTGTCTTTGATTGTGAAGAAAATATTGGTTTAATGCATTCTGATGTGACTAAAATACGGCAAATTTTACTTAACTTACTGAGTAATTCTTCTAAATTCACTGAAAATGGCACTATCAGCCTTAAAATCACCAAGCTGTGGATCAATGATACAGAATGGGTTAGTTTTGCAATTACAGATACAGGTATTGGTATTTCCATAGAACAGCAGAAAAAACTATTTAAAGCATTTAGCCAAGTCGATGCCTCAACCACCCGCAAATATGGTGGAACGGGTTTGGGACTATTGATTACAAAACGTTTTACTGAAATGCTCGGCGGTCAAGTGAATGTGGAAAGTGAACTAGGCAAAGGAAGCACTTTTGTCGTTCGATTCCCAACTAAAATGGCGAGTCGTCAAAGCATCCCAGAATTAGAAAAAGCCTTGCCCGTATTGAAGAAAAATCAAGCCACGGTGCTGGTGATTGATGATGATGCCAGCGTGAGAGATTTGCTCAGTAAACATATTCGAAATTTAGGTTATAAAGTCGTTACCGCTAACAATGGTGCAGAAGGTTTGCAGCTTGCACATCAGTTAAAACCGCAATTGATTACTTTGGATGTAATGATGCCGCAAATGGATGGCTGGGCGGTTCTTTCAGAGTTAAAAAGTCATGCACAATTACAACATATTCCCGTCGTCATGCTTTCAATGATTGAGAATCATGAGTTAGGCTATTCATTGGGCGCAGCAGAATATTTGTTAAAACCTGTAGACCAAGTTCAGATAGCGCAGGTGTTGAATAAATATCGTTCTGAATCACATTGCGGCACGGTGTTAGTGATTGAAGACGATATGATGATTCGTGACATGATTAAACAAATGTTGACTAAAGATGGTTGGGAAGTTTTGTTAGCAACCAATGGGAAAATTGGGTTAGCAATAGTTCAAAAACAACAGCCTGATATAATTTTGCTCGATTTAATGATGCCAGAAATGGATGGTTATGAATTTATTAGCCGTCTGCGTGAACAAAAACAGCAACGTAAAATTCCTATCATTGTTTTAACTGCTAAGGATATTACGATAAATGATAGACAATGTTTGTCATCTGAAGTACATGGGATATTCCAGAAAGGGGCTTATAAAAGAGAGGAATTATTAGCTGAATTGCATGAGCTATTAATTCGTAGTGACGCAGTACAGCCATCGATATCTATTGATAAACAAAAGGTTGATAACAATACTTAAGCTGAGTTTGAGGTGAGAAATCATCTATCAATACTGTGGACAGTTTGTCTCGTTCCAACAAGTTTT
>JAYQWJ020000359.1:0-2812 GCA_035829175.2 Candidatus Albibeggiatoa psychrophila | reverse complement strand
GCGTGAATTGTACGACCATCAACACCTAAAGCCGCTTCGTGCATCGCTTCTGATAAAGTTGGATGCGCGTGAATTGTACGAGCAAAATCTTCACTACTCGCTTCAAATTCCATCGCTAATACCGCTTCACCTAATAATTCTGATGCAGAAATACCGAAAATATGCACGCCTAAAACCGCATCCGTATCCGCGTCTGCAATCATACGAATCATACCCGTGACATCACCATGCGCTCTGGCACGACCACTGGCAGCAAATGGGAATTGACCCACTTTACATTTATGACCTTTGTCTTTCGCTTGCTCTTCTGTCATGCCAACCCATGCAATTTCAGGATGGGTATAAATCACCCATGGCATAATGTCATAATGCATTTCAGATTTTTGACCTGCTAAACGTTCTGCAACCATCACTGCTTCTTCAGAACCTTTATGCGCTAACATTGGGCCACCAATCACATCACCAACAGCATAAATGCCATCAGCCGATGTTTTACGGTTTGCATCAACAGGAATGAAACCACGCTCATCGGTTTTAATGCCGACGCTTTCTAAACCTAAGTCAGCCGTATAAGGTTTACGACCTACTGCGACGATTAATTTATCAACTACGATTTGCTGTGCTTCACCTTTCTTATCAGTGTAGCTCACAGTCACTTCATTATTGTTAACTGAAGTTGCAGTTACTTTTGCGCTTAACTGAATATCTAAACCTTGACCTTTCAATGATTTCAATGCCGCCGCCGCAATTTTACGGTCAGCCGTCGCTAAGAAATCTGGCATCGCTTCTAATACAGTGACTTCCGCACCTAAACGACCCCAAACACTACCTAATTCTAAACCAATTGCACCCGCACCAATCACGCCTAAACGCTTAGGTACTTCATCAAATGCCAATGCACCTGTGGAATTCACGATTAAATTATGGTCTGCTGGAGCAACAGGGATGTCGACAGGTACAGAACCTGAAGCAATAATAATATTGTCTGCACTGATTGTTTGTTTTGAACCATCTTGAGCTGTCACTTCAACTGTTTTGCCTGCTGCTAATTTAGCCGCGCCTTCAATACGAGTGACTTTATTTTTCTTGAATAAACCAACGATACCTTGAGTCAATGCGACCACGATGTCGTCTTTACGTGCCATCATTTTACTGATGTCGATTTTAGGATTATCGCAACTAATGCCGTGATCTGCATAATGATGTTGCATATCATAATAATGATGTGAGGAATCAAGTAAGGCTTTGGAAGGGATACAACCGACGTTTAAACATGTACCGCCTAATACGTTTTTACCCGCTGTGTCTTTCCATTTTTCGATACACGCGGTTTTCATACCTAATTGTGCGCTACGAATCGCTGCCACGTAACCTGCTGGGCCTGCTCCAATGACGATGACGTTATAATCTGCCACAATACTCTCCTGTTGTGATTTTTGTTTTAAGGTGGAACGGCTGACATGATAAAGGGATAATGCGAATAGTGCAGATGAGAACAGGCAGCCCTACATCTACAATATAAGGTGATGGAATAGGCTTTAACTCGCTTGTGGCAAATTAAGCATACTCCATCGGTCAGCCATCACAAAGAAATTATATTTCTAATAATAAACGTGCTGGGTCTTCAACCGCTTTTTTGATTGCGACTAAGAACTGTACCGCGTCACGACCGTCAATAATACGATGATCATAAGATAATGCAAGATACATCATTGGACGAATCACGATTTCACCATTTTCAACAACGGCACGTTCAACTGTATTGTGCATGCCTAAAATCGCGCTTTGAGGTGGATTCAAAATAGGCGTAGACATCATTGAACCAAAGATACCACCATTTGTAATCGTGAATGTACCACCTGTTAAATCATCAATGCTCAATTTTGCATCACGCGCACGTTTACCAAAATCTGCAATACCGCCTTCAACATCAGCGAAAGACATTGAATCAACATCACGTAAAATAGGCACAACTAAGCCGCGTGGAGAACTCACCGCAATACCAATATCATAGAAACCATGATAGATGATTTCATCACCTTCAGTTGACGCATTGATAATTGGGAACTGTTGTAATGCTGCAACTGCGGCTTTTGCAAAGAAAGACATAAAGCCTAATTTCACATCATGTTTTTTCTGGAATTCTTCTTTATATTGAGAACGCAAATCCATCATTGGTTTCATATTGACTTCGTTAAACGTTGTCAAAATGGCGTGCTGCTGTTGTGCACCTAATAAGCGTTCTGCAACACGTTTGCGTAAACGAGTCATTGGAACACGTTCTTCAGTACGTCCTGTCATTGGCGCGTTAGCACTGGTTGTTGCCACAGATGCAGGAGTTGAAGCTGCTTTTAACATATCCGTTTTAGTCACACGGTCGCCACTGTGTGGTACGCTAGCAGGATTAACACCTTGTTCATTTGCAATTTTACGAACAGCTGGGCTAGTTTTAGGATCACTAGATGCTGCTGCAACAGGTGCTTCTTGTGCTACTGGAGCGGCTGCGGGAGCTGCTGAAGCCGTTGCTGCTGCCGCCGTATCGATACGTGCAATTAATTCTTCACTTAATACGCCAGAACCGTTTTCTTTTACGATTTCCGTTAACACACCCGCACTATTCGCAACAACTTCTAATACGACTTTGTCGGTTTCAATATCAACTAGCTGGTCGCCTTCTGCTACCGCTTCACCTACGTTTTTATACCATTCTAATAATGTAGCATCAGCAACAGACTCAGCTAAAACAGGAACTTTTACTTCTTCTATGGACACAGCGATTTCCTTAAACAATGAACAGTTATCAATGAATAAT
>JAYQWJ020000358.1:0-8820 GCA_035829175.2 Candidatus Albibeggiatoa psychrophila | reverse complement strand
TATCATGAATTACAAACCGTTTTTCAATTTATAGATTATTGCGATGAACTGGATTTCTCTGTGCGCGATGATGGGCAAATTCATTGTAAAACCAATACTGATTTAGCCAGCGAAGATAATTTAATTGTCAAAGCCGCTAAACTGCTACAACAACATGCTCAAACTCAACTCGGTGTAGAGATTCAATTACGCAAGAAAATTCCTATGGGTGGTGGTCTTGGCGGGGGTAGTTCCAATGCCGCGACGACCTTATTAGCTCTAAATCAATTATGGGAACTCAACTTACCTCAAACGACTTTGCAGCAACTGGGCTTACAACTTGGCGCGGATGTACCTATTTTTATTTATGGAAAATCAGCATGGGCAGAAGGTGTTGGCGAAAAATTACAGTCTGTAAATCTTTCAGAAGATTGGTTTTTAGTGATTCATCCCAACTGCCATGTAGCCACAGGTGAAATTTTTTCAGATAAACTATTGACAAGAAATAAACCCCCAATTACAATAGCGCACTTTATTGCAGGGCACAGCTCTAACGTTTGTGAATCTGTGGTTTGTCGTCTTTATCCTGAAGTTAAGGAAGCAATTGATTGGTTAAGCCAGTTTAATGAAGCTAAGATGACAGGAACAGGCGCTTGTATCTTTACGCAATGTAAAACACAAGAGCAAGCACAACAAATACTTGAACAACTTCCTAGTAAGTGGCAAGGATTTGTAACACAAGGTAAAAATAGCTCGCCTGCATTAGTTAACAAGTTGTAATATATTTGTTATAATAAGTCTCAAATTATTGGGGTATAGCCAAGCGGTAAGGCAACGGGTTTTGATCCCGTCATGCCCTGGTTCGAATCCAGGTACCCCAGCCATTTTCTTAAGCATCCAATTCACCTACCATACAACAAGCGAATTCCAAATATGTCTAGCCGCATGATGGTATTTACGGGTAGTGCCAACCCTGAGTTAGCCAAAGCAATTGTCGGATACCTGAATATACCCCTTGGCAGAGCTTCTGTCGGTCGTTTTAGTGATGATGAAATCAGTGTCGAAATTCAAGACAATGTGCGTGGTAAAGATGTCTTTATTGTGCAACCTACCTGTAGACCTACCAACGATAACTTAATGGAATTATTAGTATTAGTGGATACTGTCAGACGTTCCTCCGCAGGACGCATTACCACGGTTATTCCTTATTTTGGTTACTCACGTCAAGATCGCCGTCCCCGTTCAGCTCGCGTACCCGTTACCGCTAAATTAGTGGCTAATATGATTACTGAAGCAGGTGCTGATCGCGTATTAACAGTAGATTTACATGCTGACCAAATTCAAGGCTTTTTCGATATTCCTGTAGACAATGTGTACGGCTCACCGATTTTATTAGGTGACATCTGGCGACATGACTATGAAAATCTAATGGTAGTTTCGCCTGATGTTGGTGGCGTAGTACGTGCCAGAGCTTTTGCAAAACAATTAGATGATGCTGGTTTAGCGATTATTGACAAGCGTCGTCCGCGTCCGAATGTTGCCCAAGTCATGAATATTATTGGGGATGTTGAAGGTCGTGTTTGTGTGTTGGTTGATGATTTAGTTGATACCGCAGGCACATTATGTTTGGCGGCAAATGCACTAAAAGAACATGGTGCGGTGCGTGTTATGGCTTACTGTACGCATCCTGTGCTATCAGGTAAGGCCGTGCATAATATTGAAAATTCAGAGATGGATGAATTGGTTGTGACAGATACAATTCCATTGAGTGAAGCCGCCCAACAATCTCATAAAATCCGCCAATTAAGTACCGCTGAAATGCTAGCAGAAACCATGCGCCGTATTTCTGAAGAAGAATCTGTTAGCTCCATGTTTATGGAATGATAAATCAATTAACAGTTATCAATTAACAATTATCAATGGATACAATTTTATATGATAAGGCTTATCGGTTTGCAGTTAGGATTGTTAAGGCTTATCAATATTTAAGTAAAGAGAAAAAAGAGTACGTCTTATCCAAGCAACTACTGAGATGTGGTACTTCTATCGGGGCAAATATTGCGGAAGCCAATGGGGCAATATCAACTAATGACTTTTCAGCAAAAATGTCAATTGCCTATAAAGAATGCCTAGAAACAAAATATTGGCTATCACTGCTTAAAGATACAGACTATATTACACAAAACGCACATAACAGCATGTACAAAGATGCTGACGAATTAGCAAAGATTTTATATAGCATTTTAAAGAAAACACGTATTGACAAATAAAACCAAGACACTACCCTAATTGTTAATTGTTAATTGTTAATTGTTAATTGTTAATTGTTAATTGTTAATTGTTTTACTTTTTGGTCGCGAAAGAGTAGAACGCTTGCTGTCCCACTTAATGGGGCTTTTTTTATTTTAGGAGACATTTAATGTCAACAGCTCAATTTGAACTTATTGCAGAACTTCGTAGCGATTTGGGGAAAGGTGCGAGCCGCCGCCTTCGCCGTGAAGGTAAAGTACCTGCAATTTTATACGGTTCACATCAAGAATCTACTTCTATCATGTTATCTGCTAATGAATTAGGCAAAAGCTTAAAACATGAAGCGTTTTATAACCATATCTTAACCGTACAATTAAATGGCAAAACAGAACGGGCGGTATTAAAAGATTTACAACGTCACCCATACAAACCAACGATTTTACATGTTGATTTACAACGGGTTAATGAAACTGAATTCCTTCGCATGCAAATACCATTACACTTTGCCAATGAAGTGGCTTGTATAGGTGTTAAAATGGGTGGTGGTAGCGTTTTCCATCAAATGTCAGAAGTTGAAATTCACTGTTTACCTAAAGACTTACCTGAATATATCGAAGTTGATATGTTAGAAATGGAAGTTGGTCAAACGTTACATCTTTCTGACTTAACCTTACCTGAAGGTGTTGTGATTCCGGGTCTTGTCAAAGGTGAAGAATCTGATTTACCTGTTGCATCAGTTCAAAAACGTAGTGGCGGTGCAGATGATGAAGATGATGCCGCTGCTTCAGAAGAAGTGGTTACTACTGAATAATATGTCTATTGAGTTAATTGTGGGCTTGGGCAATCCGGGTTCACGTTATGAAAACACACGGCACAATGCGGGTTTTTGGTTAGTCGACAAACTGGCTGACCATGCGCGTGAACAATTTCGCCAAGAAACTAAATTTCATGGTGAAGTGTGTCGTGTGACTTTGGCTAATCATCAATGTTGGCTATTAAAACCCGCTACATTTATGAATAAAAGTGGGCAAGCGATTGGTGCATTGGCAAAGTTTTATAAAATTACTCCTGAACAAATTTTAGTGGTACATGATGAACTGGATTTGCCTTGCGGCACAGCACGTTTAAAAAAAGGTGGTGGTGCAGGTGGGCACAATGGTTTAAAAGATACCGTTGCGCATTTAGGCACGCAGCAGTTTTTGCGGGCGAGAATTGGCATTGACCATCCCGGTAATCGTGCTGAAGTGGTGAATTATGTTCTAAAATCACCCAGTCAAGATGAATATATTTCTATTGATAATGCAATTGAGCGTTTGGCTGATGTGATGCCTTTGGTTATTTCTGGTGGAACGTCATTTGAAAAAGCCATGAAACAATTACATACAAAATAATTTTCAAGTATGCTTATATCGTAAATACTTCGTACTGTTCCCAAAATGACTATCTCCTATTAGCATTTATACTTATGAATTTAGAGAATGCCTTCTAGGAAAGTATCTCATGCACATAGCTAAATCTCTTGATTTATTTCCGCTTTGATTAATAAAAAAATGAAAATATTAGCAGACGAGAATATTCCTCTAGTTGTTTCCGCGTTCTCTACTATTGGCGAAGTCCATACGATTGAAGGACGTAGTATTACTCCAAAAGATTTACACGATGTTGATATTTTACTGGTGCGTTCGGTTACAAAAGTCGACAAACAGCTATTAAAAGACAGTAAAGTACGCTTTGTAGGCACGGCGACAATTGGCTTTGACCACATTGATTTAGACTATTTACGTCAAAATAAGATTGGTTTTGCCAGTGCGCCGGGGTGTAATGCGAATTCGGCGGCAGAATATGTAATCAGCACTTTGCTCATATTGAGTCAACAGAAAAATTTTAAATTACGTGATAAAACCGTAGGCATTATTGGTTGTGGCAATGTTGGTTCAAATGTATTGCGAAAATTACAAGCTTTAGATGTACGTTGTTTAATCAATGATCCACCTTTGCAAGCGACTGAAAATAATCAAGAGGGGTTTGTAGATTTAGAAACAGTGCTACAAGCTGATATTGTGACTTTACATGTGCCATTGGAAAAAGCAGGACGCTATCCAACTTATCATTTAATAAACCAAGCATTTTTAAACCAATTAAGCGACGGTACTATTTTATTGAATATTTCTCGTGGCGATGTCGCTGATGAAGCCGCTTTGACGTATAGCTTGATTAATCGTCCGCAATTGAGCGTTGTGTTTGATGTATGGCCACATGAGCCGTCAATAAATCCCTTTCTGATGCAAAAAGCAATTATTGCAACGCCCCATATTGCAGGTTATAGCCTTGATGGAAAACTGCGCGGAACAGAAATGTTATACATGGCAGTTTGCCAATATTTTCAATATGCCGCTGCTTGGCAAGCCAAAGATTATTTACCGCAATCCAATGTCACAGAACTACATTTTTCAGAACAAACTAGCGAAACTGAAGCCTTATTAATGGCAGTGACTGCCTGCTATGATGTGCGTCGAGATGATGCTTTATTACGCCAAATGTTACATCATCCCAATCCAGCGATTTACTTTGACCAATTGCGCAAAACTTACCCTGTACGCCGTGAATTTAGTAGCTTAAAAATCAAATTGCCAGCCAATAAACAAGGTTTGCAGCAAAAATTTGAAATGCTAGGTTTTTCAGTTGTTTAAGTCTAATAAATCGTTTTAAATCTGATTTTACGTGAAAGTTTTAAACCCATGATTTTCAACAATTAAATGAAGGTCTTGCAAAAATACCTTTAATTTACAAAACTTTAAATAAGCTCTGAATTACGTTACTATGTTGGATTGTATTGAACCTTAGACCTAATTAACAGGATGTTAATGCCTCGCTTTTTCCATATACATATTTATCTTAATTTATTGTTTAGGATAATAATTATCGTACCGCGTTTTATTCTCATCTATACCCTCTCTATTTATATCAATATATTATTCACAGCCAATCTGCTTACTATCGTAATGGAGGAACACTTATGACTGTCCCTAATGAAAAACAACCTGAACGTCAAAATTATGGCGAGAACCCTACTGAAGTCCGCGAAACTGGAAAATATAAATCAGAATATGTTCAATCATTTGTAGAAAGATGGGATGAACTGATTGATTGGGAAGCCCGTGCTGAAAGTGAAGGTGATTTTTTCATTGAAGAATTACGTAAACGTGGTGCAAAAAAAATCTTAGATGTCGCAACAGGAACAGGCTTTCATTCAGTGCGTTTGCGTAAAGCAGGATTTGACGTGACTAGCGCGGATGGTAGTCCCGAAATGTTAGCTAAAGCGTTTGAAAATGGACGTAAACACAATATGATTTTGCGTACTGTGCAAGCGGATTGGCGTTGGTTAAATCGAGATGTACATGGTAAATATGATGCGGTTATCTGTTTGGGCAATTCATTCACCCATTTATTTTCTGAGCGCGATCGTCGTAAAGCCTTAGCTGAATTTTATGCAGCATTGAATCATGATGGCATTTTAGTTTTAGATCAACGAAATTATGATGGCATTTTAGATGATGGGTTTACCTCTAAACATACTTATTATTATTGTGGTGATAATGTAAAAGCAGAGCCTGAACATATTGATGATGGTTTAGCACGGTTTAGATATGAATTTTCTAGCGACAAATCGGTTTATCATCTGAATATGTTCCCATTACGCAAAGAGTATGTAAAAGGTTTAATGCAGGATGTTGGTTTTCAAGCCATATCAACTTATGCGGATTTTCAAGAAACACATCGTACTGGAGACCCTGATTTTTTCATTCATGTTGCTGAAAAGAAATATGATAATGAAGACCAAGGAGCAAATGATTAATCATGGCTGAATATTCTGACGTAGTTGAAACATCGCGTAGTTATTACAACAGTGATGACGCTGACAGTTTTTATGCTGCCATTTGGGGTGGTGAAGATATTCACATTGGTTTGTATCAAGCACCAGAAGGCGACTCTATTTTTGAAGCCAGCCATCGCACTGTTGTTAAATTAGCTGAACAATTGAACTTAGACGCTAGCAAAAAAGTATTAGATATTGGTTCTGGTTATGGTGGTACGGCGCGTTATTTAGCCAAAACCTATGGCTGCAAAGTGGATTGTTTAAATCTCAGTGAAATACAAAATCAGCGTAATCGTGAATTGACTGCAAAAGCAGGTTTAGCGGATAAAGTTTCTGTCACTGATGGTAGCTTTGAGGCGATTCCTTTTGATGATGCTGAATATGATGCGGTGGTTTCACAAGATGCAATTTTACATAGCGGACAACGTGAATTAGTGATTCAAGAAGTGGCGCGAGTGTTAAAAGTAGGGGGTGATTTTTCCTTTACTGATCCGATGCAAAGCAATGATTGTCCTGAAGGCGTATTGCAACCCGTTTTAGATAGAATTCATTTAGCAACCTTGGGTTCAATTGGGTTTTATCAGAAAACAGCAAACGATTTAGGTTTAACAACAGTCAACACGATTGAAATGACTGATCAACTCATTAATCACTATAGTTATGTACTGCGTGAACTTGAAAGCCGCCATGATGAAATGGTTAAGGTGTGTAATTTAGATTACGTTGAACGTATGAAAGTTGGCTTGCAACATTGGATTGATGCAGGCAACAAAGATTATTTAGCGTGGGGTATTTTACATTTCCGTAAAAGCTAAACTGCTTAATTTATACGCAAAAGCCTATAAAGCTTATTTGAAATCTAAAAATAGTGATTTTAAAATCTAATCATGACGCAGAGTGTCAAAACTGAGTTACCACGCTGAGCATAGTCACTAGATGAAATAATTTATTTTTTCTCATTCCAATGGTCTCCGTTGGAATGCAGCCCAGACGCTCTGTATATTAATAGTAAAAACATGGTGATTATAGATTTCAAACAGGTTCTATAGATTAAACGTTTCAAAACTATGAAATAAATTATTACCAACTGTTACATATGAATAAATGAGTTGCTAGTCTTTAAATAATATTGAAATTCCTACTCTTAGCATTCAGCAAAATGTGCTTACATTAATAGCAAAATAGAGTTGGCAAAATTAATGAAAGCAATAATCTATTTATCTTTGATAGGATATTTTCAAACATTTTCCTCTACATCAGCATCAACATAAAACCACTGTTCTTGTTGTTTGATAAAGCGACTGTTTTCAATCAAACGATGGGCTTTGCCTTGGATTTTATAACGCGCAACAAAGCTGACCATTCCTTGGTTATCATCTTGCAATCCCGCTTCACACGCCTTCACTTTTAATCCTAACCAGATTGTATTTGGCTCAAATTGGAGTTGTTTAGGACGAGTTGAAGAATGCCAAGTTACTAGCAAATAATCTTTTAATTCAAACACAAACGCGGTGTAACGTGAACGCATTAAGGCTTCGGCTGTTGTAGGTTTTTTATTTCCTTGATGATAAGGCGCACAACATTGCATATAGGTTTGCTGATTGCCACAAGGACAGATTTCAACGATTTTTTTCTTCATCTATGGCTCTTAATTTCTTTTAAATATCAACAAGATTCGTTATTTGCTTCTATCTTACTCAACAGGATTTGCACAACCGTACCCGCCAACATTACCCCAAATAACGCAGGCATATAAGAAATTGTCCCATTTACGGCACGCGGTCGTCCTGCATGACCAGAAACAGCTTGATGTGGCAAGGGTTGGCGAGCAAGTTCTTCTGAATAAACAACAGGATAATTGGTTTTAATACCCATAATTTTAAGTTGTTTACGCATTTCTCGGGCTAAAGCACAATTTTTAGTTTGATTGAGTTTTGCTATTTTGACTTTGGTCACATCTATGCGATTACCCGCCCCCATACTCGATGCAATATTAACATTTTGCTGAATGCAAGAAGCAACCAGCGCGGCTTTACAAGCAATAGAATCAATACAATCAACAACAAAATCAAAGTCATTATTTTGGATAAGTTCATCGGTTTGATGCTTTTCCAGAAAATCGGTCATGACAGTGAGTTCAATATTTGGATTAATATCACGTAATCGAGTCGCCATGATTTCAGCTTTGTTCTGACCTAAAGTTGAATTGAGCGCGACCAATTGCCGATTTAAATTAGAATCAGCCACTTCATCATGATCGAGAATAGTTAAACGTCTAAAACCTGTTCTGCCAAGTGATTCAGCGACATAGCTACCAACACCACCCAATCCAGCGATAAATATGTGGTGGTCAATGAGTTGGCTTAATACGTCTTTGGTGAGTAGTATTTCTGTACGGGAAAAAAAGTGTTCGGTCATGAGGGCTTTTTAAATTGATGAATTGTGAATGTGACTTGTTGGTAAATTCTATTTGGTAAT
This sequence comes from Candidatus Albibeggiatoa psychrophila, assembly GCA_035829175.2. Classification (GTDB taxonomy): domain Bacteria; phylum Pseudomonadota; class Gammaproteobacteria; order Beggiatoales; family Beggiatoaceae; genus Albibeggiatoa; species Albibeggiatoa psychrophila. The sequence goes on along the minus strand of JAYQWJ020000358.1, from coordinate 236 downwards.
GCCTATCTCCGCAAGCTAAGCTTCAAGTTGTTTTTGAATGTTATGATAAAATATTGTGTTAGGGATGCAGCATAACAATGGTTCGGATATTTTTGATAATTATTTATTTTCAAATGCTTGTAATCTTTTGCAATGCTGCTTTTCTAAAACTATCAGAAACATTAATAATGAGATGTCATCAATGAGCAGGAAATTAATCAGTTTTGACTGGGCAATTAAGAAAATCCTCAGAAGCA
>JAYQWJ020000357.1:0-4573 GCA_035829175.2 Candidatus Albibeggiatoa psychrophila | reverse complement strand
ACCTAATTTGGTTGTGCCTTTATCAATCGTTAACCAATTTTTATCCTTAGGCGAATCCACGTTAGGATAACGCGCAATAGTCATCATGCTATCATTAGCAAATAAATATTGGATTGGGTCATAAGTGCCATCAGAATTAGGTGTAATAAATGGCGTGACATCAGCTTCATAGACCTTGCTGCCATCTAAACTGGGATGAGTGGTTTTTTGCCAACCTGTAATCACCACACTGCCTTTTAGCAAAGGAGCTGCGCCGTCACCATAGGCATCAAACGAAATGTTTTGCGGTTGCTTGTGTAAGCTCATTTCTCCACGGAAAGTTTCACCGCGCTTTAACAAGATTTTCGCGCCATCTGGGAAGATTTCTTGTTTCACTCTACCCAGTGTTTGCCAAGCAGTTTCTTGACTTAAGCCATCGTTTGCATCATTACCATTGTTAGCAATGTAATAGACGTTAGTGGCGTACAAATTAAATGACATCAATAACAGTATCGTCATTGCCAGCCATCGAGTCAGATGTTTCATGGCATCTCCTTAAATGTTTTTAACTACCATAACTGATTATTATAGAGCAACTGTAAGGGTTTGAATACTCAAGAACAAAGAGAAATCAGCCCTTAAGTCTATTTTGAGCGATATAAGGAATCAATAGTCACAGCGTTGAAATTTGGCGTTTTCCGAACGATGATTATTTAGAGCTTGTTTTAAAACCAAAAACACCTATCATTCTTGATAATATCCTGAAATATTTAGTTTATGAAAATAATATGGTAAATAGTTTTAATAAAATACAGGTATTTCAATGATTTATAAAATAATTATTCTTCTGAACCATTGGAAAATATATTTATGAAAAAGATAATCTTTTGTTGTATGACCATTTTCTTAGTAAGTTTTATTTCAAATGTGATCGCAGCTCCTGCGGGTGTGACCAACGGCTTGAATTTATGGCTTAAAGCAGATGACAGCGCCAATACAACAATCAATGCGTCCAATGAAATTACATTATGGGGAGATAGCTCAGGGAATGGCTATGATTTTACCAATACGGCAAATTATCCTTCGTTTGTACAAGATTTAACAGACGAAAAATTTAATTTCAATCCCTATTTAGATTTCAAAGGCACACGTTTTTTAACTATTTCTGGTGCAACAAATTTAGCAGATGCTGACACCCAAACCATTTTTGTAGTCATGCACAAGCGTGCTAATAATCAAGGTTTATTTCAATTTGAAGACAGCACCAATGCCACAACTTGGATAGCGATGCAATCATTTATTATTGATGGTGAGGGTAAAGCTGATTTTCATACCGCGAACGTACCTAGTAATATTTCTATCATAACTGGTGGGCGAAATGCAGTAGATGGTGATAATACACAAGATGGTTTTTACAATGGCGCAATTTATTCCTATCCTCCTGATTTACAAGCTGATAATACGTTTAACATCACAAGTGGCACAGCAACTTTAGGTAGATCGTCTGGTTTTAATGGTTATTCTGGAATGCTTGGCGAATTTATCATTTATAACAAAGCCCTAACCGACAATGAATCACAAAAAATAAATACTTATCTTGCTTTAAAATATGGAATTACGTTTCAAGGCGGGGTGAACTATATTGCAGCCAATGGCGCGATTTTATGGGATATGAGTGGAACTTTCACCTATAAGAGTGGTGCAAATACAGGGGATTATAACAACAACATCGCGGGGATTATTCGTGATGATGCTAATGATTTAAATCAAACCAAATCTAAAAGCGTGAACAATGGCAGTATTATTACCATGGAGCAAACCAGTTTAGCCGATGGACAAGCGGTTTTATGGGGACACGATGGATTTGCATTAAGTAATGTCACGGGAGAATATGTTACAAATCAAATCGTCAGTAGCAACTACAATTTTACAGCTGGCAAACGAGTTCAACGTGAATGGAAAGTGCGCAATACAAGCGGTGTCAGCGTTAATATGCAAGTTGATGTCAGTGGTTTTAGTCTAAGCAGTGACATGGTTTTGATGATTGATAGTGATGGGCTGGGCAATAATTCTGATACGCCTTCAGCTTATGATATTGTTGTAACTGCTGATAGTAACGACGGTAGCAGCGCGATTTTTAGTAATGTGACCTTTCCAGATAATGCAGTGTTTACCTTTGGTGATGAGCAGATTCTTTATGATGTTTTAGGTTTAAGCGATACAAGTTCCAGTTCTGATGAAGTCAGTTTTAGTTGGACTTACCCCGATAATATTGCAGATTCTTTTACAATTTCCGAGTCAGGAACAAATATTTTAACCGTTGACAGCACAACCCGAAGTTATTCTCAAGCAGCAAGTTGCAACACCAGCTATACATTTGAGATTTTTGCGACAAATCCAACTGGAGATTCTACACCCCGCAGCATTACCGTCAAATCAAGTGCATGTCTATCACCGCCTGTTGTTACAGAACCTGAAATCACCGAACCAACTCCAACGTCGCCTCAAATTAGCAATAACGGACTGCCAAAAACTCCAAAACTGGGTATCGTTATTATTCCAACCAGCAACCATCGTCAGATTTCAGGGGATTTAACGATTTTGAAAGCAGGCGTTGTGACAGGTGGTAGTTTAGAAAATCAAAATCAAAGTGGCGGTCTTATTTCAAATGTTGAATTATTGCCAAATTCACTACTGATTGGCGGCAAAATGAGTGGCTCGAATCAAAGTCAAGGCACAGTGCAAGATATTCATCTCACTCGATATTCTGATTTAACAGGTGGTGTTGGAGCGGGGCAGATTGATAATAATGGCGTGTTAAAAAACCTCACGATTGCCGAACAGGGCGTATTGAAATCGAGTCTTGGCACTGGCGCATTAAACGGCTGGGTGCGTAATTTTGGCACGATTAAGGGACTCATGACATTACAAGCGGGTTCATCGTTGTTTGGTGGTGTTATTGATGGCGAAATCATTGGCAATCCGAGCAATCCGCCGTTCATTGGTATGGCACAAATTGCAGAAGGTTCTACTCTAAAAAATGTCCGTCTCAGCCCCACAACCGTGTTACCTGCGAAAGTGACACTGATCAATGTGATTTTGCCAAACGACATCGAATCACCTGATTTGCAAGATTTTAACCTTGACCCAACTCAACTCAGCCAACTCACTGCGGCACAAATGCGGTTTGAACCAACGATATGGGGCATTTTAGATCGTCACGAATTAGCATTAATCCCTGCTGAAGCGTTTGCGGGTATTGTCGCAGAATCGATGCAATTCATGTCGCCGCGCGTGATTAATAATCTTTCAATTGAACAATTTTCCTATATTCCCATTACAGCTTTTTCAGGTCTGACTCGTTATAACTTGGCTAGTTTTAACTTTAAAACCATTGGTTTATTGACAGAAGAACATTTAGCTGCGCTGAATCTTGAAGAATGGCAGAATACTATACACATCGGTAAAATTATTGCGAATTTAAACCCAGAATTAGTCGATATCAACACAATTCCAGCATTATTACCCGAAGCATGGGAAATCGATTTACAAACTGGGGCTTTAACTGCACCCGTAGGCAGCCGTGTCAATTTTGCTAGTTTTTCCAATAATATTCAATCAAATAACATCAATTTGCCGTTTATCATTGATGCCAATAGCCATTTTGGCTTTGCGGGTTTAGGTGCAGGCAATACGATGCTGAACAATTTGAATCGCATGTTGCGAATACAGAATTTAGACGAGTTAGATTTGAGCAAGTTTATTTTCACGCAAAACGAATTTGGGATTATTAATATCGTGGGGACGGATGAGAATACGGGAATTGTGCTTGCATTTATGCCTGATGCAAATAATATTGAACAAGTATCGTTGAATATCGAAGTGGGTATTAGCATACTTGAAAACGGCTATTTCCAGATGATAACACCTAGTCAGCAAAAAATTGTATTGATTCCAGCCCCAACCAATCCTGTTGATTTACAAAGAGCGTTAGGTCAATCTAGTGAAATCACACTCAGTCCAGAAGGCGATGTGATAATGAATTTTAATCAAACGGAGGCACAAGCGGAGGCAACAACACGTCGTAAAACTAGATTTGAAACGAATGTGATGATGGTTGGCGTATTCGATGCGTTTGTTGAGCCAGCATCAAATTATTGTGCATTTAATTGTGGATTTGGGATGGCGTTCCCTACTAATTTCAGAATGGGGAATTTGCGAGCGCGTTCAGAGGGACAAATAACCTATGCCGATGGTTCAAAACAAAAAATATACCCCACAGTTGTTTATCCAAGTCGTTTAGTCGATTTATTACAGCAGATTGATAATGTAGAAAAAGTCTTGTATCAGGCAGATGGTAGTTTCATTGTAAACTTAAAGCAGCCTGCTGAAACTTATCAATTAGAAGCTGATTTTAATCTGGATATAACGCGATTGAAGCTTGGTGAAAAACGTCAAATAAATATTAAATTACAAGCCATTGTTGATGAGTTGTTTTTAATTTATCAAGTGCAATATGAGGATTTGTGGTTACAGTTTAATTTGTTGGTGAGTAAGTTAAATTAGTTAATTCATGTTGCGCAAAAAAAGTCTA
>JAYQWJ020000356.1:0-2192 GCA_035829175.2 Candidatus Albibeggiatoa psychrophila | reverse complement strand
TTTAATAATTTCTAAAAACTGTCCGAACCATTGAAGATATAAAGTATTAACAAATTGAGCGTTTAACTTTTCTCATCAATTGCTTTTTCTAATCGCTCACAAACCGTTTGCAAGGCTTCAATACGAGCAAACCGCTTATCATCGCCAGCAATCAATGTCCATGGCGCATAATGCGTACTGGTACGAGCAACCATATCATTAACCGCCAACGCATAATCATCCCATTTTTCACGATTACGCCAATCTTCATCCGTAATTTTATGTTGTTTATAAGGAATCACTTCCCGTTCTTTGAAACGTTTTAACTGCTCTTCTTGACTGAGATGTAACCAGAACTTAATCACCACATCCCCATGATTTGCAAGCTGTTCTTCAAAAGAATTAATCTCAGAATAAGCCCGCTTCCAGTCCTCTTCTTTAGCAAATCCTTCAACCCGCTCAACCAATACACGCCCATACCAAGAACGGTCATAAATGGTAAAATGCCCACCTCTAGGCGCATGTCGCCAGAAACGCCATAAATAATGATGTGAACGCTCTTCATCGGTTGGAGCTGCAATCGAAATCACTCGATATAAACGGGCATCCATAGTATGAATCATGCGCCGAATCGCGCCACCTTTTCCGCCAGCGTCCCATCCTTCAAACACAATAATGGTCGACATATTTAAATTTTGTGCCGCCCAAGATAAACGATGCAATTTACCTTGATAATGTGCCAACTTCTCTTGATAAACCTTTTTATTCAGAACTTGAGTTAAATCAACTTTATCTAAAACAGTCAATTGTGCTGAAGAAGGGATTTCTAGTTGAATCGTTGGTTCTATGGTGGCTGAAGTGATTTGTTCTGCATCTTGTTGATTTTGCTTCAACAGTTTATGCAAATGATCCAGCAATGTATTTGCAATCGTTAGATTACGATATTGTTCATTAGTTGCTTCGACTAAAAACCATGGTGTTTTTCCTGCATCCGTATAGCGAATGGCGTGCTCTGCTGCACCTGTAAAATCTTCATACATTTCAGCATGTTTCCAATCTTTTTCAGAAACACTACGCCGTGTATGAGGGTCTTTTTCCAACTTCTTCAAACGTTTCTTTTGCTCATGTTTCGACAAATGCAACCAAAACTTAAGAATTAACGCACCATCTTCAACTAGCATATTTTCAAAACGACGAATATGGGTCAACGCATCATCAAACTGAGCAAAATCGCCTTCTCCATACGCTCTATTACGAATTGGGTCAGCATACCAACCGCCAAAGAAAATGCCAATTCGACCACGTTCAGGTAATTTACGCCAATAACGCCACATATAAGGACGTTCTAACTCTTCATCAGTTGGGGAATCAAGTGAGATAGTTTCTAATCCGCGCGTATCTAACCACTCATTTAACGCATTAACCGCATCTCCACGTCCTGCTGCATCCACACCAGAAATAATAATAATTACAGGCGTATTGGTTTTACTTAGGGCAAACTGGGCTTGTAATAATTGTGCGCGTAATTCTGGTAATTGTTCTTTATATTCGCTTTTGCTAATTTTGCGTCCGACTTCCGCAGCTTCAAACATCATCGTTCCTTTTTTATTGTCATTATCGTCCAATATTAAAATCTGTTCAAAAACTACATTTGGAATTAAAAAACGTATTTTTCAGTCAAGAACAGGATAAATCTTATACATCAAAAAATGGATAGTTCTACAATAATGTAGTATTGCTTTTTCTTAAATAGTCACTTGCAAAACCAGTTTTGCACTCCTGCATTATAATTTGCACCACTACAAAAAACATCAAAGTCTTAACAAATTTCCGCAAAAAAATCATAAATATCAACGGTTAATCATCTCCGACAATGCCTGTTAGTTGAGTGTTGAGACGTGGTACAAGCTCACTGAAAATGCCTGCTAAATCTTTGCGGTTCAGTTTTTCAGATTCTAAATTTTCAACACCTTGTTTTAATCCTATCAATAATTGGCTATTTTTTTCATTTTGTTGACGTACTTGTTGAATAAAATTTTTTAAAATATCACGCAACTGTTTATTTTCTTGGGTAAATTTAGCCGTGGCTTGATTTAATTTTTTCTCAAATTGTTGTTCTAAATTATCAATTGCCGTTTGTAATTTAGTGTGTTGAGTTTTGTTTTGTTGCTGTTCTGTAGAAAATTGACCATCGAGCCGCTCGACTTCTTGGC
>JAYQWJ020000355.1:0-4090 GCA_035829175.2 Candidatus Albibeggiatoa psychrophila | reverse complement strand
ATTAATTCACTTTCTTGATTTTAAAGACAAACTGCTTTGTTATAAGCATCGCTAGGCAACCAATCTCCAATAAAATGATTAGAGCGACGATATAGATTAGCTTTAAGTGTGAGTGATGTTTGAATTTTTATTGGCCGTTGTCCTACAGTTACATTTTTACAAGTATTGGCAAGCTCAGCCTGCTCATAAAAATGTTTATTTAAACCTAATAATCCACTACTTACAGTCTCGTCTGGCGAGCTAATTTCAATATTGCCATCAATGCCTAATTTCGAAGAAGCTGAAACCAGACTGCTTGGGTTTTTAAGAAACTGTTCTGCAATAATCCGAATATTTCCGCCCTGTCCTTCATACGCTTGGGCAATCAATTGTGCATTATTCATCACTAAAAACTGTGGTTGTGCAATTGTTAAATTACCACCATTGCCAATACCTTCTTGTACGCTGGTTGAAATTTGGCTATTTTCAGCAACAAATAATAAGTTATCAATATTTAGCGAAATGCCACCACCGCCACTACTTATTGCTTCTGTGGTAATTGTACTGTTTTTAGTAAGTTGAATGGTATTTGCTTTGATATTGATCGTACCCGCATCGCCACCTTTTTCCTGTTTTAGCCATTGCCCCTGACTATAAAAATAATTTCCTGAATGATTATTCTCTGCATTGATGACTTTTGCAAAATCACCTTGTTTCGCAGAAAGTTGTTCTAACTCAGCAAGCGTTTGTATGGTACGTTGTTGAGGATTCAAATTGATCCATTTTTGACCTGTATAAATGGTTTGCGCCGCTTGAGTATTATTCTCATTTGTTATCGCTGCAATATTACCTGTCTTCGCTAAAACCAAATGATTAATGTCCGAAATATGTTCAATATAATGTTGATTATTAAAGGCAATCCATTGATTATTTGCATAAATAAATTGGCTGCTTGACCCATTTTTTTTGACTGTTGCAATCGGGTTTTGGTCTTGGAATGAAACTTGTTCAGACAGTGTATTTAGGGTTGATTCATCGGTGAGATTAAACTGATTGACTCTAACAAATCGGACATAGATATTATTAGGGCTAAAAATATTGGCGTAAATAAAGTCTGCGGATTTGCCATCACCCATGTCTAGCACTCTAATTCGCTCTCCTAATTGATAGTCAGGTAATTCTTCTCCGGGTCTATAACCCCCATCATTGCGCACTTCAAGTATCGTTTGTGCTGTATCCAATGTGCTTGTTATTTGCTTATCCATACGTTGCCAAGCATCTAAACCAACTCTAGGATGTCGTGTGTAGATAAATTGTCCTGATGAACCATTACCCACATCTTTAACCTCAACAATTTGACCCTCAAAAATCCGATATTGATTAGATAATTCATTTAACGCTTGCACATTTTCAACAGGATCAAGCAAGATGCGGGTTTGAATCATATAATCACCAATATTGATATAATTGCCTTTTACACCATTGCCTAAATCCGCCACTTCAATTACATCACCTTTGACGACTAACGCACTGTCACGTTGTGCAATATTGTCAAATTGGTAGCGATTAATAAATTGATTTTCTGAAGCAATACGGGCACTGCTATCCATCTGAAGTTGTTTGACATTTAGGTTGATATTGCCTGCTTTCCCACCGCCTACACCTGAAGTTGAAATAGTACCTTTATTACTCAAACTTAGATTTTGGGTAGTTAAATCAATATTACCCGCAGAACCCGCATTTTTACTTTCATCTTGCGAACTGGCGTAAATACCACTAGTTGATTGATTAAGTTGGCTAAAAGTTGCAAATTCTTCTAAATAGCTAACTTGGCTAGTGCCTGCTTTTTGAAGTGCGATAGCAGCAGAATCTCCACTAATTTCAATCGCGTCACGCACATTAATGTTGATTGTACCGCCTGAACCATGATTATCGGTACTGGTTGTAATCGCCGCGCCATTTGCAATTTTGAGTGATTGTGCTTGCAAACCAATATTACCGCCATTTCCTCCATTTTCACCAACGCCAATGCTATTAGCATAAATACCCGTTTCAAATCCCGCTATATTTCGGCCGTAAGGATTAACCCCGCCAATATCAATGACACCCGCAACGTTTATATCAATATTGCCACCATTGCCTGCTTGATAGCCCAGCCGAGAACGTGAACTTGTTGTAATGATGCCACCATCTCGCATAAATAATTCACCTGCTTTGATGCTGATATGACCTCCATTATCAACAGCATAGCCATTTTGTGTTTGGGTTGGTGAAGCATTTGATTGTATGGTGCTTGCCCACCCGCCATCATCGCTTGCACTGTTGCCACTGAGAGAAAGTTTGTTAGCTGCTTCTATATAAATATTGCCTGCAAGACCTGTACGACGCGCCAATGATGTAATGCTAGCACTGTCATTCAATATAATATCTTGTGCTTTAAGGTAAATATTACCTGCATTGCCTGAACTGAGTGATAAATTATAAAGGTTCGCTCCTATTCCTTGTAGTCTGAGTTCGTTATCTGCTTCAAAGAAAAGAGAACCTGTATTGCCACGGACAAAAGTAATCGCCATTGCCAAGGAATCTTCCAGCAAAATATTCGAGGCTTTTACAGTCATATCTCCCGAATTTGCCGCCCCAAATGTTCTTGAATGCAAAGATGCACCATCTCGAATCGTGACTTGATTGCCTGTAATCGACATTTTACCGCCATTACCTGAGTTACCCGCTTGCCCCAAAGTAAATACTCGAACACTACTAGGATAACCATCTTGCTCACTGCCAATCCCTTTAATCATCACAGTCTCTTCAGCAGTTAAGATAATATCGCCGCCTTTTCCAGAGCTATAGGTTTGATTAAGAATCGCTGAACCATCTTGCAATTGAATATTTTTAGCATTTAGCGAAATTGTACCCGCATCACCTGTTTGATTATTTTGTGCATCCACCGCAGGTTTTGCAGAAATAACAATTCTATTCGGCGTTGTGTCAGCACGTTCTATAGCTGCGTCAATTGACTCTGTGGCTGTGAGTTTAATATCAGCTCCACGCCCCAAACCTGATACACTGGCATCTATTGTTGTACCTTGGCGTAACGCAATAGAATTGGCTGAAATATCAATTAATTCGCCATTCAGACCTCCCAATGTTTGAGCGGTTATCTTACTGTCATCAAGAATAAATTGACCTGAACGAATAAAAACACCGCCTGCATAATCTCCACTGCTATTAATTTCTGATTGCTGCGAAATCGTCATATTGCCTTGTAAAGGATGATTTGCAAACTCAGATTGACTTGGAATTACTTCGCCGATGTTGCCGACGCTGGCAAGATAAATTTGACCTGCGGGTGCAGTTAGTTTTGCGTTTGTAATTGAGAGATTGCCCGCTGTGAGTGATAAGCTTTTATTCTCAAGCACGCTTAATTGACTTTTTTCGACTGATAAAGAGGCGGCTGAGTTATTGAGAAATCCAAATGCTTCCACGGGTGCGGCGGTTAAAATATCGCGTTGTGGAAATCTAGCATGAAATTCACCACCATCAGATAATTTTAAATAATCGGCTGTGGAAACGTGAAAACTGCCTTGTACTTCTAATTTTGCAAATTCACCAAATAATACGCCATAAGGATTTAAAAAATAAAAATTGGCATCAGGAATTGTTGAACGAATCGTGCCATTAATAAAGCTGGCTTCACCGCCAATCACCCTAGAGATAATATTTTGAATCTGTTCAGAACCTGAAAATTGAGCGATTTCACCCTGATTTAAATTAAAGCTATCAAAACTATGAAATAAATTATTGCCAATGGTTTGCCCTAAATTCTGCGTAATATCAAACGTTTTTTCATTGTTAATTGATAATTGGTCATTGTTAATTGAAATTTCAGCCTGTGCGACTGTGCTCAAACAAGCCAATGTTAACAATATTCTTAAGAACATGATGATACTCTCCTCCTGTTATTACCATTTTATTTATAAATCAATTAATACATATTGAAAGCAAGTAATAGACCATTTAAGGGGTAGGGTAATCGCATTAAAATATGGCACGGTTTTTAATTTATGATGGAATCAACAAGTTAGGGAGGGCGTTCTCAATCAGCAGAAAA
>JAYQWJ020000354.1:0-2119 GCA_035829175.2 Candidatus Albibeggiatoa psychrophila | reverse complement strand
CATGCCCGAAGCCAGTCCCACAAAATGGCATCTAGCCCATGTGACTTGGTTTTTTGAAGCATTTTTACTAAAACCCTATTTGAGCCACTATAAAGAATTTAATCAAGGGTTTCACTATATTTTTAACTCATATTATCAACAGCTTGGCATTATGCACCCGCGAGAAAAACGGGGTTTATTATCACGCCCCACCGTTGCGGAAATTTATCAGTATCGTGCTTATATAGATGAAAATATGCAAGTTCTAATTGATAGCATGAAAGAAACACAATGGGCTGAGATTCAGAAACGGATTTTAATCGGGCTTAATCACGAACAACAGCATCAAGAATTATTTTTCACCGATATTAAGTACAATTTATCGGTTAATCCGCTTTATCCCGTTTATCGCAATGATTTAGCAAAATACCCTCAAACAATACCACATCCCCAACAATGGATTGATTATCAAGCAGCGACTCATCACATCGGCAATAATGCGCAAAATGAATTTATTTTCGATAACGAATTCCCCGAACATCAACAATATATCGATGAATTTCAATTGAGTTCACGATTGGTCACGAATGGGGAATATATTGAATTTATTGAAGATAATGGCTATCAACGTCCTGAATTTTGGCTATCGGATGGTTGGGCAACAGTGCAGCAACAACACTGGCAAGCTCCGTTATATTGGCAAAAACAAGATAATACATGGTGGAATTTTACATTATCAGGTTTACAGCCTGTGGATAAAAATACACCTGTGTGCCACGTCAGTTATTTTGAAGCAGATGCGTATGCCACTTGGGCTAATGCACGTTTAGCCACTGAATTTGAATGGGAAGTTGCTGCACAATCATTATCGATGAAAGGCAATTTTTACGAAAATGACCATTTACAAACAATTCCAGCTTCTGAGCATGATAATCTACAACAAATGTATGGTGATGTGTGGGAATGGACACGCTCGCCTTATGTGGCTTATCCAAAGTATCGCGCGGCAAAAGGGGCAATCGGTGAATATAATGGTAAATTTATGTGTAATCAGTTTGTATTACGCGGTGGCTCGTGTGTAACTTCACAAAACCATATTCGCTTAAGCTATCGCAATTTCTTTTATCCACATGAGCGTTGGCAATTTAAGGGTTTCCGACTCGCAAAAGACGTATAAGGATTGGTTTATGAACAACGACATGATTCATTTTTATGATTTACACCCGCCAATGGCTGATTTTAAACAAGAGGTGTTCAACGGTTTACAAACCCAGCCTAAAGCTTTATCGCCGAAGTTTTTCTATGATAAAAAAGGCTCGGTATTATTCGATCAAATTACTGAATTACCTGAATATTATCCAACCCGTGCCGAATTAAACATTTTACAAACCCATTGTGATGAAATGGCAGAATTATTGGGCGATAACTGTTTGTTAGTGGAATTGGGTAGCGGTAGCAGTCAGAAAATTCGTACCTTGTTGCAAACGGTTAAACCTGCTGCGTATATGCCGATGGATATTTCTAAACAACATTTATTGGATGCAGCGCAAACTTTATCTGAAGATTATCCTGATTTAGAAATTCACGCGACCTGTGCCGATTATTCCAACGATTTTGATTTGCCTTATTGTCCCAGTCATTTATCACGAGCGGCGTTTTTTCCCGGTTCAAGCATTGGTAATTTTGAGCCAAAACATGCTAAGGCATTGCTAAAACGGGTTGCTAAATCATTGGATTCAAAAGGTAAATTGTTGGTTGGCGTGGATTTAAAGAAGGAAAAAACGCTTTTAAATGCGGCTTATAATGATAAACAGGGTGTAACGGCTGCGTTTAATTTAAATTTATTGAATCGGATTAACCGAGAATTAGAAGGAAATTTTGATTTAGCCCATTTTTCTCATCATGCTTTCTATAATGAAACACAAGGGCGAATTGAAATGCACTTAGTGAGTCAGGAGCAGCAAACAGTGTCGATTGGCAAGCAAGATTTTCAATTTTCCAAGGGAGAAACGATTCACACTGAAAGTTCTTACAAATATAGTGTGGCGCAATTTCATCAACTTGCAAAAGAATCGGGCTTTGAGGCGATTAAGTCTTGGACGGATGAGCAGGATTTATTTAGTGTGCATTGTTTGCAGGT
>JAYQWJ020000353.1:0-3815 GCA_035829175.2 Candidatus Albibeggiatoa psychrophila | reverse complement strand
CCAAATAAACAAGCCAACGCATGAACAGATTTAAACGATTGAAAGCATTGAATCATTAAGTAACTGTTTTTAACAGCAACCCATTTTCTTGTTACAATGGTTGTTTGATACATAAAAGCAAACACTCAGGTTTCATCAATGTCAACTATTCAACAACTGCTACAAGACCGTATTTTATTCCTCGATGGTGCAATGGGCACTATGATTCAAAGTTACAAACTCGAAGAACCCGATTATCGTGGCGAGCGATTCAAAGATTGGGCTTCAGACATCAAAGGTAACAATGACTTACTGTCCTTAACCCAACCTAAAATTATTAAAGAAATTCATACAAAATACCTCGAAGCAGGCGCGGATATTGTTGAAACCAACACCTTTAATGCCAATACCATTTCAATGTCTGATTACGGAATGGAAGCCTTAGCCTATGAAATCAACGTTGAATCCGCCAAATTAGCCAGACAAGCGTGTGAGGAAATGACCGCGCAGAACCCTGATAAACCGCGTTTTGCAGCAGGTGTGTTAGGGCCAACCAGTAAAACATGTTCGATTTCTCCCGATGTCAACGATCCCGCTAAACGTAACGTGACTTATAATGCATTAGTCGACGCTTATTATGATTCTACAAAAGGACTTGTCGAAGGTGGCGCGGATTTAATTCTGATTGAAACCATTTTTGATACCTTAAACGCAAAAGCGGCCATTTTCGCGGTTGAAAAATATTTTGATGATTATCCACAACACCGTCGTCCAGTAATGATTTCAGGCACAATTACCGATGCGTCAGGGCGGACATTATCAGGTCAAACCACCGAAGCATTTTGGAATTCCTTACGCCACGCAAAACCGATTTCGATTGGCTTAAACTGCGCTTTAGGTGCAAAAGAATTACGCCAATATGTAGAAGAATTATCCCGCATTGCCGACACCCACGTTTCCGCCCATCCAAACGCAGGCTTGCCTAACGAATTCGGCGAATATGACGAAAGCCCCGAAGCGATGGCAAAAGAAATTGAAGACTGGGCTAAGAGTGGTTTACTCAATATTATCGGTGGTTGTTGTGGAACGACTCCGCCACATATCAATGCCATTAAACACGCAGTTGAAAAGCATCCACCCCGTAAAATCCCAGAAGTTTCAAAGATTTGTAAATTGGCAGGTTTAGAACCCTTTAACATCGACAGCACCATGAATTTCGTCAATGTTGGCGAGCGCACCAACGTCACGGGTTCAGCGCGATTCAAGAAACTGATCGTCAATGAAAACTATGAAAAAGCCTTAGATGTGGCGCGTAGTCAAGTCGAAAATGGCGCACAAATCATTGATATTAACGTTGATGAAGGCTTACTGGATTCTAAAGCGGTGATGGTGCAATTTTTAAATCTGATTGCCTCAGAACCTGACATTTCCCGTGTGCCGATTATGATTGACTCCTCAAAATGGGAAGTGCTTGAAGCGGGTTTGCAATGTGTGCAAGGTAAGCCGATTGTCAATTCAATTTCGATGAAAGAAGGCGAAGAAAAGTTTCTCGAACAAGCCAAATTGATTAGGCGTTATGGCGCGGCTGCGGTGGTAATGGCGTTTGATGAAAAAGGTCAAGCCGATACTAAAGCCCGTAAATTAGAGATTTGCACCCGTTCTTACAAAATTCTCACTGAAGAAATTGGTTTTCCTCCTGAAGACATTATTTTTGATCCAAACATTTTCGCCGTCGCCACAGGGATTGAAGAACACAACAACTATGCGGTTGATTTTATTGAAGCTGTGCGCGAGATTAAACAAACCTTACCTCATGCGATGATTTCGGGCGGTGTCTCAAACGTCTCATTCTCATTCCGTGGTAACAACCATTTGCGCGAGGCGATTCACTCCGTATTCCTTTACTATGCGATTAAAGAAGGCATGGATATGGGGATTGTCAACGCGGGACAACTTGCGGTTTATGATGATTTATCTGAAGAATTGCGCGAACGGGTTGAAGATGTGGTTTTAAACCGTCGTGATGACAGCACCGAACGTTTAGTTGATGTGGCAGAAAAATACAAAGGTGACGGAAAAGCCAAGGTTAATCAACAAGATTTAGAATGGCGCACTTGGGCGGTGGGCAAACGTTTAGAACATGCGTTAGTCAAAGGCATTACCGATTTTATTGAAGTGGATACCGAAGAGGCACGACAACAAGCTGAGCGTCCGTTACATGTGATCGAAGGTCCATTGATGGATGGCATGAATGTGGTCGGCGATTTGTTTGGGGAAGGTAAAATGTTTTTGCCTCAAGTGGTTAAGTCTGCCCGCGTCATGAAAAAATCCGTAGCGTATTTAATGCCTTATATTGAAGAAGAAAAAGGCGAAGGCTGCGAAATTAAAAATAATGGCAAGATTTTGATGGCGACAGTGAAAGGCGATGTGCATGATATTGGTAAAAATATTGTCGGTGTGGTGCTGCAATGTAACAACTTTGAAGTGGTTGATATTGGCGTAATGGTCGCGGCTGAGAAAATTCTACAAACCGCACGCGAGCAAAATTGTGACATTATCGGGCTTTCAGGCTTAATTACCCCATCATTGGATGAAATGGTACATGTTGCCAAAGAGATGAAACGCCAAGGTTTTGAAATTCCGTTATTAATTGGTGGGGCGACGACTTCAAAAGTACACACGGCGGTTAAAATTGAGCCACATTACGATCATCCTGTGGTATATGTTCAAGATGCCTCACGCGCGGTAGGTGTATCGCAAAGTTTATTATCGCCTGAATTAAAAGTCGCTTATGCGGAAAAAATTGCGGTTGAATATGAAGATGTACGGGTTAAACGTGCAGCCAAGCAAAATAAGTCGAAAAAATTCAGTTTAGCCCAAGCCCGTGCCAATAAATTAAAAACCGATTGGTCAACTTATCAACCCACAAAACCAAGCTTTTTAGGCACTAAGGTATTTGAAACTTATGATTTAGCGGATTTGCGTGCGTGCATTGACTGGACTCCATTTTTCCAATCTTGGGAATTGGCGGGGCGTTATCCAAGAATCTTAGACGACAAGGTTGTAGGTGAAGAAGCGCGTAAATTATTTGCTGATGCACAAGCGATGTTAGACCAGATTATTGCTGAACAATGGTTAAGTGCCAAGGCGATTATCGGCTTTTATCCAGCGAATAGCGTCAATGACGATGACATCGAATTATACACTGATGAGCAGCGCACCGAAGTCAAAACCACCTTACATCATTTACGTCAACAGTTGGCTAAGACCGATAGACCAAACATGTGTTTAACTGACTTTATCGCGCCAAAAGGTGAAGCAGCGGATTATTTAGGGGTTTTCGTATGTACAGCGGGCGGGAACATTGATGAGAAAATCGCTATTTTTGAAGCGGATCAAGATGATTACAACAGTATTTTACTTAAAGCTTTGGCGGATCGTTTGGCAGAAGCGTTTGCAGAGCGTTTACATCAACGGGTGCGTACTGAATTCTGGGGTTATGCCACTGATGAGAAATTGAGCAACGACGAGTTAATTTCCGAGAAATATAAAGGCATTCGCCCAGCAGCGGGCTATCCAGCGTGTCCAGATCATACGGAAAAAGCCTTGTTGTGGGAATTGTTGGACGTTGAGCAGCAAATCGGTATGACTTTGACAGAGAGTTTTGCGATGTTGCCGACGGCGGCAGTTTCAGGCTGGTATTTCTCACATCCACAAGCGCAGTATTTTGGTATTGGTAAATTGGAAAAAGATCAAGTTGAAAGTTATGCAGAACGTAAAGGCATGACGATTGACGTTGCAGAGCGTTGGCTTGCTCCTGTGATTAGTTATTAATT
>JAYQWJ020000352.1:0-2834 GCA_035829175.2 Candidatus Albibeggiatoa psychrophila | reverse complement strand
TCACCACCGCGTAAACCATAAATCTCAATATTATGATTCGCAATCGCTTGAATATGTTCTAATTCCTGCTGGGCACGCACATCATCAGTAAATAAATGACGGAAACGTTGTTGTTGCTGCAAATAATCTTCGACAGGTTTTGGATTCCGAATCGGCACAGCACCGACCAAGCCGCCACGCTCCAACTCAATCATCGGAAATAAACCCGTTTCAACCGCCAATCGCGCCACTTCAATACTTTTATCGCCTTCATGACCCCAGCCCAATGGACAAGGACAATGAATCTGCAAAAAGGTTGGGCCATCAATTTCCATCGCACGACGAACTTTTTTCCGAATATCAGACGGATAAGCCACCGATGTGGTTGCGGCATACGGAATGTGATGCGCGGCGACGATAGACACAATGTCTTTTTTCAAATGGCGTTTACCCATCCGTTCTTTTCCGGGAGGCGAAGTGGTGGTCATTGCAGCATGAGGGGTGGAGCTAGAACGTTGAATCCCCGTATTCATGTACGCTTCATTGTCATAACACACATACATCACATTATGACCGCGTTCCAACATGCCCGATAATGCCTGAAATCCAATGTCAAACGTGCCGCCATCACCACCCATCGCAATCACTTTGGTGGATTTTCCTTGGGCTTTCATCGCCGCTTCCATACCCGAGGCAATCGCGCCCGTATTTTCAAACAATGAGTGCATCCAAGGCACACGCCATGCGGATTCTGGCCACGGTGTAGTAAAAATTTCTAAACAACCCGTAGCATTCGCCAACATCACATCAGGGCCTGCCGACTCCATCACCAAACGCGCCGCTAATGCTTCACCACAACCCAAACATGCACGATGTCCCGATTCCATGCCACGGAAACGAGGTTGCTTTGAACGTAAATCAGCAACAGGAATATTCACTTCTGCATTCATCACACACCTCGCATTAATAATAATTGTTCATTGATCATTGTTAATTGATAACTGTTCATTGTTAGCGGTCTTCCTCTGGCAATCGATCCAATTCCACATCAAAAATTTCAAAATGATTTGGGGTTGGGTTGGTTCTGACTTTTTCCAATAATCGCGGTAAGGTTTCCAAAGGAATATCACGACCACCTAAACCCACAGTGAAATTATGTAATTGCGGCGGTTTGTCCATACCTGTAATGGCTGACAAGACTTCAATGCCGACAATGCCACCACCACCGGGGGATAAGGCGCGTTCTAATACAATTAAATTATCCAAACCTTGACAGGCTTCACGAATCGCTTCAACGGGAAATGGGCGGAAACTGCGGAGTTTGATTAATTTGACAGGTTCTTCATTCGGTGGCGCATCGACTAACGCCGCTTTCAATGTGCCAAATACTGAACCAATAACCAAAATCCCAATCTTGGCATCGTCATCACCATAAGTTGTGACTAAACCGCCCGATTCTCGACCTGAAATCTTAGCCCATTCTTGATCCATCGCTAAAATATCCGCTTGAGCATTGAGTAAGGCTTGATGATGAGAATGACGCGCTTCACTATAATGGTCAGGGGAAATCAATGTGCCGACACTGATGGGATTGCGTGGGTCTAAAGTACGGGAAAATTTAAATTCAGGCAGAAATTGATCGACTTGCTCTTGCGTCGGAATATCAATCCCTTCTAAAGTATGAGTCAAAGTAAATCCATCCATACAGACCATCACGGGCAATTCTGTCGCCTCAGCAATTTTAAATGCTTGAATCGTGGTATCGACCGCTTCTTGATTATCGGCACAATACAGTTGAATCCATCCCGCATCACGCACTGACATTGAATCTTGCTGGTCATTCCAAATCGATAACGGACTGGACACGGCGCGATTGGCACAGGTCAACACCAACGGCACACGCATTCCTGAGATATTAAACAGCACTTCTGCCATTAACAAAATCCCTTGCGATGCACTGGCGGTATAGGCGCGAGAACCTGCCATCGCAGCACCTAAGACAACGGACGCGGCTGAAAACTCACTTTCGACGCTGACAAATTCACAATTTAATTGACCGTCTGCGACCAATTTAGAAATGTTTTCCACGATATGGGTTTGCGGGGTAATCGGATAGGCTGCAATCACTTGAGGACGACATAATGCAACCGCTTGTGCGACGGCCTGAGAACCTTCTAAAGCTTGTAACATATTATGCCTCCTTCCATTGATTTGCTGACACAAGTTCTGCCGCTTTTATGATTAAACTCAAGTTTTTATCTAATGTTGGTCCTTTGAATTTCTGTTGTAGCACTTTCTGTAATGAGGCTTGTGACAAAATGCCTGTTAAAGCAAAAAAGGCGGCGAGTAATGCGGTATTAGGCACAGGTCGCCCAAGGATTTCTTTGGCTAATGCGCCTGCGGGAATGGTGGTGATTTCGCGGTTAAATTCAGTGCTGGCTTCTTCACTGCTGAGGCTAGAATTGACTAAAATTTTACCGTTGGGCATTAAACCGCTGAGTACACCGGGGACGTGTAATAAGGCTTGGTCTTGAACAATGAGGTAATCAGGGGCAGTGACTTGGTTGCGTTGTAAAATGGGTTCGTCATTAATACGGACAAATGCCATCACAGGTGCGCCACGACGTTCTGCGCCAAAATTAGGGAAGGCTTGTCCATGACGACCTTCTTCAAAGGCAGCCATTGCTAACAAATATGCAGCAACAACATTGCCTTGCCCTCCTCTTCCATGTATGCGGATTTCAATCATATCCTCATACTCCTTTGGTTGAATTTATTGGAGTGTTGTTTTAATTATTGTGTGTTGTCATTGTGCGAATAATCAGGGGAAATGTCTATAGTTAGTTTTGGAAATG